>JAZQUF010000163.1:0-14517 GCA_045631165.1 Acutalibacteraceae bacterium | reverse complement strand
GTCTTGACGATGGCAACTATGAAATCATCAGCGGTCACAGGAGAGCCGAAGCCTGCAGAAGACTCGGCATTGAAACAATCCCTTGCATCGTTAAGGAGCTTACAAAAGATGAAGCGACAGTTATACTCGTTGACCTTAACTTGCAAAGAGATGAAGTGTTACCCAGTGAGAAAGCCCACGCATACAAAATGAAAATGGATGCACTAAAAAATCAGGGAGCAAGGACAGATTTAACTTCTACACAGTCTGTGTCGAAGTTCCGTACAGCAGAAGATGTCGGAAAAGAAAACAACGAGAGCCGTGAAACTGTCAGGAGATATATCAGATTAACTTACCTCATTCCCGAAATCTTAAAGCTCGTTGACGAAGGGCGAATAGCTTTTACGCCTGCTGTTGAGCTGTCCTTTCTGCCGGCAGAAGAACAGCACGAGGTTTACGGGTTTTATGAAAACGAAGAGGTTACGCCCTCTTACTCACAAACGGTACGAATGAAGAAACTTCATTCGGAAGGTGTGCTCACATCAGACAGAATATCCGAGATTATGGCTGAGGCTAAAGCAAATCAAAAAGAGTACTTAAAGATACCAACAGAGAACATAAGCAAGTATTTCAAGTCGAGATTTACGGAAAAGCAGAAACAGGAATTTGTAATAAAAGCCGTCGAACATTATCATCGATATTTAATGCGGCAGAGAGATGCAAGATAAGGAAGGAGGGATGCTATGAAATCACAGGAAGCGTATAAGTTATTATTCAGGGAATATCCCGATGTGGTAAACGCTCATCAGCTTTGTGAAATGCTTGGCGGTATAAACATTAAAACTGCCTATAAGCTCCTTAAAAGCGGTGCAATCAAAAGCTTTATTATCGGCAATAAATATCTCATCCCGAAAATCAATGTTTTTGAATATCTTGAATTAGTGGATAACAAAACATAATCTCACACATTTGCAAAATGTCAAATCTGCCGCTAACATATAGGTGTCAGCGGCAGATTCATACAAAAATCAAGAAAAGGAAGTGATACAAATAGTTACAGGTCATCTCAGAGAACGAGGCGGTATTTACCACATAGTTCTCAATTATACCGACAGTGACGGCAAAAGAAAAAATCCCTCCAGGTCAACGGGCTTGCCTGTGAAGGGAAACAAAAAGAGAGCTGAAAAAATGCTCCGTGAGGCTTGTGAGGAGCTTGAAGAAAAGCTGAAAAACGGTGAATTGAAAAAGGAAAAGGCTTACTCACCGCCTGAAAAGCAAAAAACGCCATTTAAAGAGTTTTTGCAGGATTGGCTTCAGATGTCAAAGGTGAATGTCGAAGTGTCAACCTACGGCGGATATTGCCGAGTTATCAACAGAAAAATCATCCCGTACTTTGAAGAGCATTATCCGGGCATTATGCTCGAGGATGTTACACCAAAGCAGATTCAGGATTTTTACACCTTTGAAATGACAGTAAACGGAGTATCGGCAAACACTATTATCCATTACCATGCAAACATCCGAAAGGCTCTGCATTATGCTTTTAAAATAGGTATTATTGATGTCAACCCTGCCGACAGAATTGACAGACCGAAAAAGGAGCGTTTTGTGGGTGAAGCCTATACGGAAGAAGAAATCCAGGAGCTTCTTGAAAAATGTAAGGGTGATGTTCTTGAATTTGCTATTGTAATGGGTGCTTTCTACGGACTTCGCAGAAGTGAGGTGTGCGGACTTAAATGGGATGCGGTGGATTTCAAAAACAAAACCTTTACGGTGAAAAGAATTGTTACCGAGGTTTATGTTGACGGAAAGATTCAGCTTGTTGAAAAGGAACGCACCAAAACGAAATCCCCCTTCAGAAGGCCCCCTCGCATAAAGCCTATGGAAGAATATCTTCTGAAGCTGAAAGAGGAGGAAGAAAAGAACAGGGAGCTTTGCGGAAACTTTTACTGCCAGAAGTATAACGGGTATATTTATGTAAACAAAATCGGTGAGCTCGTAAAGCCGGGATATATAACAAAATACTTTCCTGAGTTTTTAGAGAAAATCGGAATGAGGCGAATACGCTTTCACGACCTTCGTCACAGTTGTGCAAGTCTGCTTTATGCAAACGGCGTTTCACTCAAGGAAATTCAGGAATGGCTCGGTCATAGTGACATTTCTACCACCTCAAATATTTATACCCACCTTGATTTTAATTCAAAAATAAATTCGGCAACTGCCATTATGGGTGTTCTGCCGAGTGAAAAAAAGTAATTTTTGTTGGTAATTCTGACGGATTTTCGACAGTAAAAAACAGCATATTTTTATGCCCTCGGAGGGCAAACGGAGGGCAAATGTCGATTTTCTGCCAAAAACGGGCCCAAAACAGCATTCATAAAATCAAGGTTTTCAGGCAAAACAAAAACCCGAAAGCCCTTATAAATAAAGGGTTTTCGGGTATTGGTGCCGGTGACCGGACTTGAACCGGTACGGTGTTGCCACCGAGGGATTTTAAGTCCCTTGCGTCTGCCGATTTCGCCACACCGGCGTGTCTCAATCGACTCTTGATATTATACAGTGATTAACTCTTGTTGTCAAGGATTTTCAGTTAATTTTTTCTTTTTTTATTTTATAAACTCCTGAGCTCCTCTTCTATCATATCAAAGAGCTTTTCGGTAACCTCACGGTCTTTTTCGTTACCCTTGAGAGGCTGAGTATAAACCAAACTGTCACCCACAGTATACAGACACAAGGCGGACGTAGGCTTATATTTCGCTGATCCGCTGGCAAAAGCATCTGTAACTTCGTGGCCATCAAAGCTGAAGGTGTCTCCACCCAAGACTCCGATATTAGTAATCTGCAGATTAGAGTTGTAATACACTGCCTTCACCACAAGCTCGGCCTGCAGATATATCATAGTACTGTAGCCAATATGTAACAAAGGCAAACCATAAAGTCCATTGAACTCATCAGCTTTGAGTGCCTTTGTATGTTTCGCAAGCTCGGTTAAGGTGTCGCGTATGCTGTCGCCCATTTTTCCCACACTGCACGGCATAAAACTGGTGTGATTTGTATAGCCGATAGAATCAATATCCTTGATGTGTTTTCTTAAGTCCATAGCGCAGGATATAGTCATACTCTCGTTTTCATCGCACCCTATAAGTCTGTAACAGGCTCTGAGATAAGCACTTACAAATACATCATTGATAGTAGCAGAGCACTCCCTGCCTGCATCTTTCATCTTAGCCAGCACATCATAGGGCAGAGTTCTCTTAGCAATAAAAATCTCATCACCGTCTGATTTTTTTGTATAGGGAAGAGCTTTCTTATCTTTGATAAATGTCTTTTTGTATTTTTTCTTTGCCTCTTTGCCGTGCTCCATATCCTCATAAATACGGCTGTATTTTCTTGTACCCGTTCTGAACGTCAGCTTGTCCGTTTCACCTTTTCTGAAGCGGTTATAATTGTCAGTTATATCTTTCATCAGCTGTCTGAAACCACCGCCATCAAAAACCATATGATTCCATCTAAAAAACAGAGCTGATTTACCGTTCTGTGTGAAAAGAATAAACCTGAGCTGTACATTGGATTTTACATCAACGCTCTTCGCAGCTTCTTCGTATATTGCCTTTTCCATATCATCGGTTTCTCTGACACTGAATACCTCGTCAATATTGTAGTCCTCTATAATCCAGCGGGGTACAATATGATTGTCATAAAATCGCGAATGTAATATGGGAGCTTTTTCAAAAAGACAGATGATAACCTTTTTCAGAGCTTCGACATCGGGAATATAATCATAATAAAGTGCAAGACGGACAGTTCTGTCCATATAGCATCGGCACATATGGTTCATCTTATCATACATATCTGCCCATAAAAATTTCGGTTCTTTGTAGTTCCGGTTATATTCGTCAGCAATTAGCTGCAGTATTATATTTTCATCGTCAAGGCCTCTGCTTCTGAGAAGCTCTGCTCTTTTTTCATATTTTCTGATTGTTTTTTCATCAACAGTGTCAAGACGTTTTATTAGTAGTTCTCTTAACATAAGATTTCTCCTGATAAGGTAGAATTTTATTAATTATATCATAAGAACTCTTTTAATGAAAGGTTTATTTTGTTTTCTATCTTTTAATTTTATGTGTTGAAGTTTTGTCAAATTCCTCTTTTCTGATAGTAACCTTTCTTATTCTCTTATAGCCCTGCAGTCCTTTATTGACACTTCTGACAGCCTCTTTAACGGCTGAGTGAATTTCTTCATCGGTAGGATTTTCTTTTTTCAGCTTCTTTTTCACATCCTCCATGCTCGGCAATATCTCTACGGAAATGATGTCATCTCCCTCACTGTAAACCATACACTCAGATATTGCGCTTTCTTTGGAAAGATAGTATTCAAGCTCCTCGGGATATATATTTTTACCGTTAGCCGTTACAATAACATTTTTACAACGGCCTGTAATATGGTAGTTTCCGTTTTTATCCATAAAGCCCAGGTCCCCCGTATGAAACCAGCCATCAATCATTACCTTGTCAGTCTGAGTCTTATTTTTATAGTAGCCCTTCATAACCATAGGGCCTTTCACTGCAATTTCTCCTATACCGTTTTCGTCTGGATTTACTATTTTCACCTGTACCCCATAAAGAGGCTTGCCCACTGAGTCTACAGTAGGCGAAGTATCACTGTTACAGATTATAATCGGCGAACACTCCGTAAGGCCATAACCGATAACAACTGGGATTCCGTAAGACAAAAAATCCTTCGCTGTCTGTTTCTGAAGCATAGCTGCACCGCAGATAATCATACGTAACCTGCCGCCGAAAAAATTATGAATTTCAGAGAATATCTTTTTTCTCGATTCACCCGGCAAAACTGATGACACCTTGGTGATGAGTCTTGCCGCATTGCCCTTTCCTTCTTCCTCCATTCTCGCTGTTATCCGCTTGTGAAGATTTTCCAGAAGCAATGGCACTGTCACAAAAATAGTCGGTCTGTATTCCTGAAAATTTTCCCTCAGACGTCTGAAGCCCTCACAAAAGCTTATTGCACCTCCACAGCTTATCACCATCAGAAAAGCTATAGCCTCATAGGTATGATGAAGCGGTAAAACAGAAAAGCTCACATCGGTATCTTTAAGTATAACAGTATTTTTTACAGCAGTAAGATCGGAACAAATATTACTGTTTGACAGCATCACACCCTTGGTCATACCTGTTGTACCCGAAGTGAAAAGCAGTGCTGCCGTCTGCTCCGGATAAGTCACTGCATCAAGGTAATCTTTTTTTCCGTAGGATATATGCTCTTTCCCCTTGAGGAGCATTTCTTCAAAGCTGACCTCGCCCACGCCCGTAGAGTCTCCGACAATTATGATTTTCAGATTCTTCTTTTTTTCTTCGTTCTGAGAAAGCATCTTATATCCGTGTACATCTGTGATTATTATTCCTATTTCTGCAAACTCTATAATATTATAAAGCTCTGTACAGGTAAGCTCCTTATCAAGAGGGACTACTGTACCGGCACCTCCCGTTATCGCAAGATAGGATACACACCATTCATAGCAATTGACCATAAAGATTCCTATGTTTTTCTCTTTTGCTCCCAGTTCATAAACAAGAGTCGTACCAAAGCAGTCACAGTCCGACTTAAATTTTTCATAAGTGACTTCATATATAGCTCCACCCTTATCCTTGAGATAAAAAGCTGTATTCCCCTTATATTTTCTTTCGCTTTCAGATAAAAGCTCTTTAAGAGTACTGATACTATCCATAATCCTCATCCTTAAAAATAGATTTATACAGATATATCTTTCACCACTGAAGTCTTAATATACAAAAAAACGGACACCTTATTTAAAAGGCATCCGTCAAAATTAACCGTAAATATATTCTTTTAAAATATCTTTATTCTTCTCGAAATTTATCTTCAGCACATCCTGGCCGTTTACCCTTGCATTCCACCAGGTTCCCTCTGCAGGTATCTGCTGTTGGGTTATGTCATAGCGCATATATGCAAATGCTCCCACACCCAAGGAAAGAAGTCCGTTTCTGTCGATGCTTGTAGAAATATTCGGAAGCACCTGCTTTACAATATCAACAAGCTTGAAGGGATTAGTCTTTGTGGCCTTGGAAATAATAGCTGTGAGCACCTTTCTCTGACGCTGAGTTCTTCCGAAATCGTTATCAACATATCTTATTCTGCAGTACCACATAGCTGTTCTGCCATCAACGTTTTCGTTAGTACCTTCTTTAAACTTAGGTCTGTTGACCTGTTCCTGCATATATTTTGCCTCTTTGGCTGTTACATCGTTGATTGTAACACCACCTAAAAGATTAACGAGATCAATAAAAACATCGTAGTCGACCATCACATAATCATCGATATTAACACCAAAGTTATACTCGATGGTATCCATAAGGAGCTGTGCTCCGCCATAGTTGAAAGCGGCATTGAGCTTTGTGCTGTATCCCTTCGAGGGAATATAGACATAGCTGTCACGAAGAAAAGAGGTAAGCTTGATTTCTTTGCTCTTTTTGTCGATAGAAAAAAGTATCATAGAGTCAGAGCGCTGACCGTCAAGGCCCTCTCTGGCATCACTGCCGATAAAGAGAATATTTCTGATATTTTCATCACTGAGCAGAGTACTGTCTTTAAGATAAATATTCTCGCCTATTGAGTCATCATAGGTGAGACCTCCAAGTGCTGAATAGCCGTAAAGGAAAACTCCCAGTAAAAATACAACAAATACACCAAATATACCAAGAGCAACTTTAGCCTTACCTGACCCGGAGCTTTTTCTTACAGGTCTTCCCTGAGGACTTCTGTGCTGTGGCGGTACCGGGCGCTGAGGCGCTTGTCTCTGACCCTGTGGCACTCTTGAGGGTGGTTGGGGTCTTTGAATATGAGGCGCATCGGATCTGAGTGCTGAATTGCCCGGATAACCTGTTTTCTGAGGCTGTGCCACACGTCTTCCCTGAGGAGTTCTTGATGCCGAAGAGGAATAGATATCCTTAGACGGTGCAGTAATATGTCCGGGCTTCGGAATATCCATATCAAAATCAGGAAGATTCACCTTAAAGTTTTTATTTTTATCCGCCGTCGGACTCGAGACGCGGCTCATTATATCAATATCTTCATGGTCATAATCGCCGTCAACAAACCTGTCAGTAACATTCTTTATTGTTTCAGAAGCACCAGCTTTTTGACTTTTTTTCTTTTTATCGGAAAAATATATATCGTCCATAGTATCCTCCAATAATTTTCTTCTTTCATTTTACATCAAAATTATCTAAAGAGCAACCCTTTTTTATAATTTAAGCTTTTATTAAGATTTAGGCAGAATCTATGATACATTATTTCTAACCTTAAATCAGTGTAAGCGGTAGAAGCAGGACGGTGGCTCCATAAAATCGCTTAAAGCGATTTCCGTGAGTGCCTTCAGGCACTCACGCGCCGTCCACGGCGATGGAGCCACCCTCACCCACCTTAAACTCCCCATTGACAAGAAACAGTATTTTGTGTAAAATATAAGCCTGTGAGTACACTGGGCAGTTGCGGGCTCCATTCGGAGCGTGAGGAAAGTCCGGGCTTCATACAGCAGGGTAACGGCTAACAGCCGCCGAGGGCGACCTTAGGGAAAGTGCAACAGAAATAAACCGCCACTTTTGTGGTAAGGATGGAAAGGCGAGGTAAGAGCTCACCGGCATAAAGGAGACTTTATGGCCATGTAAACCCTACCCGAAGCAACACCGACAGGATATGATACGTCAGCTGGACGAAAACCGAAAGGTGGCTTGAACTGCGGAGCAATCCGCCGTCTGGATAGATGACTGCCTTAAATGACAGAACCCGGCTTACAGGTGTACTCACTTTTTAAATGCAGAGTGCAAAATGCAGAATTGCGCGAGGTACTGTGTACAAAAAGACAAATCACTCCCCGCGCCAACTCATATATAAAAAAATTAAAGTAGCAGATTTCGGTCTGCTACTTTTCTTTATGGTTTGTTTTTTATGTTGTGTAAAAATCAAATACAAATTACACAAAAGCCTTGATAGCGTCAACCTTGTCAGTCTTTTCCCACTGAACATCAAGGTCTTCTCTACCCACGTGACCGTAAGCAGCAAGCTGACGGTAGATAGGTGCTCTAAGCTTGAGAGTATCGATGATAGCAGCAGGACGAAGATCGAATACCTTGTTTACGATTTCACTGATCTTGTCATCGCTGATTGTACCTGTACCAAAAGTATCAACCATAACTGATACGGGCTTAGCAACACCGATAGCGTATGCAAGCTGAACCTCACACTTTGAAGCAAGACCTGCAGCAACAATGTTCTTAGCAACATATCTTGCAGCATAAGCAGCACTTCTGTCAACCTTTGTGGGATCCTTACCTGAGAATGCACCACCGCCGTGACGTGAGTATCCGCCATAAGTATCAACAATGATCTTTCTGCCTGTAAGACCGCTATCACCCTGAGGACCACCTGTTACGAAACGGCCTGTGGGGTTAACATAAATCTTTGTTTCAGCTGTCATAAATTCAGCAGGAATAATGGGCTCGATAACATATTTTGTAACATCTGCTCTGATCTGCTCGAGTTCAACGTCTGCGCTGTGATGTGATGATACAACAACTGCAGTTACGCTTTCGGGCTTACCGTTTTCATCATACTGTACTGTTACCTGGCTCTTACCGTCTGCTCTGAGATAGGGAAGAGTACCATTCTTACGTACTTCTGTAAGCTTCTTTGAAAGCTTGTGTGCAAGTGAAATGGGAAGAGGCATAAGCTCGGGGGTTTCGTCGCAAGCAAAACCGAACATCATACCCTGGTCGCCAGCACCGTGAAGATTGTAAGCATCCTCTTCACCACCCTTAAGCTCAAGTGACTTATCAACACCCATAGCAATATCAGGCGACTGCTCGTCAAGTGCAACGAGCACTGCGCAAGCGTTACCGTCAAAACCCTTAGCACCATCATCATATCCGATGTCGCATACTACTTTTCTTGCAATCTTAGCTACGTCAGGCTTGTGAGTTGAGCTGATTTCACCCATTACAAGAATCTGACCTGTAGTTACTGTTGTTTCACAAGCTACACGAGCCTGGGGATCGTGAGCGTAAATTTCATCGAGGACTGCGTCTGAAATCTGGTCGCAGATTTTATCAGGATGTCCTTCTGTTACTGATTCTGATGTAAAAAGAAATCTTGCCATTTTAGTTACTCCTTTATATTAAAATTTATTATTAACTATATGAACTTCCACGGTGAGCAGACATCAACCTTTTTACAGAAGAGCTGTAGCAATTCGGCATTACGTATAAAACAAAACTGCGGCCGAAGTCCGACCGCAGATATAAGCCTTATCTTCCGGTCAAACCGCAGGATTTAGCACCTTGCAAACGTAGGTTGCCGAGCTTCAACGGGCCTGTCCCCTCCACTACTCTTAATAAGGAAGTATTCATTTTTTGCGAATGTTATTATAACAGTGAACATACGCATTGTCAATAGATTTTTATGTTTTTTTACTTTATATCCAAAAAAATCCACCCGATAGCCTCGGGTGGAACGTCTTCTTATTTATACCTTAAGCATTGGAGTGAATGCTCAGATCAACCGTTATTCTTAAAGAAATCGAAAATCTGACCAAGATGCTCAAGACCAAACATCTTTGCAAGGGCATTCCAGAATTCTGCAAATGTTCCACCGGTGAAAATTACCGCCATAACCTCTGACATTGTTTATTCCTCCTCGTGTAATATTATTATACTTGCATTTTAATATATGACAGATTGTTTGTCAACATACCATATACAAATTTAATTAATTATAAAATCTTTTTACACAAATCTTACACATAAAATCTTGCTAAGGTAATAAAACAAAGCCTGCCCCCAAAGAACAGGCTTTGTTTATTAAACAATTGTTTAATCGCGATATAGATTTTAAGCTTCTTCCTTCTTAACGAGGTTGCCTTCTTCATCTCTTGTGATACCAAAAACTTCAAGGATACCGTAAACGAGATCTAAAAGGTAAGCCCACATAATTTCAAATGTTTCCATCAATATATCCTCCTGATTTATATTTATCAAGGTCAAGCCCTTAATATGCTTCAATTATATATCAGCAAAATATAAATGTCAATGGTTTATTCAAAAATATTTCATATTTATTCATTGCCTCCGGCTCAACAAAAGCAAAAGAAAAGCCACCCAAAAGCAGCTTTTCTCTTAAACAATTTTCAAATCAAGCTATAATCATTCAGCAGGATAGGGATTTGTGGGAGCTTCAACTCCGAAATATTCAAGAACCTTGTAGATGTAATCCCATACAACTGCCCAGATTTCTTCAAACTTTGCAAAAAATTCAGCCATTATAAATTCCTCCACATCTGTTATTTATCAAAGGTAGCCCCTTAATATGCTTCAATTATATATCAGCAAAATATAAATGTCAATAGTTTATTCAAAATTACTTCATACTTTTCTTCAGGCGGTATAAAAATAAAGGGCCGTCATAAGACAGCCCTTATTATGTATTTATCTGTTGCCGAGTACTTCGTCAAGTCTTAAGAACTCGAAGATTGCATCGAAGATTCTATCGAATACTGCTGAAATACGAGCTAAAACAGCCTGGAAGCCGTTAACAAAATCCTGCTGAGCTTCTTCGTCCCAAAGTTTCTCAAAGATACCACCGATAGGTGCTTTTGAAGTGCCGATTGTATTGTCGGGGTTAACAACACAGCATGAGCAGTTACATCCACACTGATAGTTGTTGTCAAGTACACCTCTGCAATCACTGCAGCAGAATTCGTTTTTAAGCTGATATTTACCGCCTACATACTCATAAGCACAAGGAGTTACATAGCCCCATGTGATTTCAGGACAATAGAGACAGCAATGGCAACCTGCGCCTGCTATGTGATCACTGCAACCGCACTCTTCTTTCTCTGCTGCTGAAACAGAAACAGCCATAACACTGAAAAGCATTAATACAGCTAAAATTAAAGAAATTATTTTTCTCATTGGAATTTCCTCCTTAAATTCTGACGTTCAAACGTCATTTATGGTTATATTATAGTTAATAGTATCACAAAAGTCAACTATTTTAAGCAAAAATGAATTTTAGATTTTTTATAAACGCAACGTGTAATCTGTGTGATACGGGGTATAAGATTTTTTTCAGCACTTTTAACAATTTCGATGTACCTCATATAGGCAAATCGACAAAAAAGCTCTCTATATATAAATTATCCTTTATTTTACACTCATAAGGCTATATAATTGTATATGAATAGGAGGAGAAAAATTATGAACGTTTCAGAAATTATTACAAAAGTAAAAGGGGTACCTTCATATGTGAAGACTCATTGGAGCACCCCTGCCGAGGGCGAATACTTGTCTCTGAAAGAAATGGCTGCTTATACAGCTTCTCAGGGCGGCACATACATATTCATCACTGCATCTAATATCGTCACTTTCTCCACAGCGTATTTCTGCGGTGCGATTATGGAAATTCCTGCTATGGATTTCTATATGATTAACCTTATCAGCACCATCATCGGCTATATTCTTTTATTCATCAATCCTGCCAATATGCTCATCTATGAAAATCACGGCAGACTTTCCCCCGGTATGAAGAAATTTGCCCATGCATCTTATCTCGGTCAGATTATAGTAGGTCTTGCCTGTTATTTTGTGCCTGCCAATACCTTCGAGGGTATTATGATGGGTCTGCCTCAGATTGTGGGTAATATACTTTTCCTTGGCGGTGTGACCAACTACATCACCTGGTTTATCAGAAGAGTTTTCTGCGCTAAGTACGGCAGACTTAAGCCTTTCGTCGCAGGCTGTGCAATACCGTCAGCTATACTGATTTCTATTATCCCCTATCTTCCCGTACAGAATCTCCCCCACGCTACAAAGCTGACCATTCTGCACTTTGCCTTCACCTTTATGAGCTTCTTCTTCAATAACTTCAACAATGTGGGCGGTCTGATTTCATTTATGACTCCCAACTCTCAGGAAAGACAGAAGCTTTTCTCAATTGTACCCATTATCACAGGCTTGTTCCCCTCAGTAATAAACCTCTTCTTCCCCATTCTTATCAGCCTTACAGGAGGCTATCTCAACATCAGAACCTATAAGATTTTTGTACCCATCTTTGCTTTTACAGGTGCTCTTTTAGGCTTGTCATCTCTTTTCTGCAAGGAAAGGGTAATCGAAAAGGATATCGATAACCGTAAAAAGGTTGAATTCATCAAGGGCGCAAAGAATGCTCTTAAAAACAAATATCTCTGGATGATCAATATTGCCAACGTATTCTCCCAGTGGCACTGGCTCCTAAACAACCTGCTTTCCTGGTGGTTTGTATATTCACTGAGAATGGAATGGTTCTCAGGTGTTGCAGCAAATATCGTTGTTGTAGGTATGACGGCAGGTAATCTGCTTTGCGTATTCCTTACAAAGCATTTCCAGAAAAGAAACGTTCTTATCATTTCACGAATTGCAACCGTTCTTTCGATTTTCGGTGTGCTTCTTGCCGTAAAGACAGAAAACATTATAATTTTCATCATTGCGACATTCCTGAGAAACACTATTCAGCCTGTTGATTCGGGTATCACTCAGGGCATCAATGCCGACGTTCAGATTTATCATCAGTGGAGATTCGGTGAGCGCTGCGACTCAATTTCAGGTATCTTCACATGGTTCACCAACCCTCTGAATATGGCTGTAGGCTATGTTGTACCGTTCCTTCTTGAAAAAGTCGGCTTCACCTCAGACTGGGACGTATTCTTCGACTCAGAAATTCTCAGCAATGTATTCAGTATACATACATGGTTCGCTATTCTCGGCTATGCCATAGCTACATTGCCGTTTATCTTCTATAACTTCACCAAAGAAAAACACGATATGTGTGTTGCTGAGCTCAAACAGCGTCTTGCTGATTCCGAAGGCAATGCACCTGCAGAGGAGGTAGTATCATAATGAAAAAAATTATTGTATCTCTCGCTCTTGTTATACTCATCTGTTTTTCATTCGTATCCTGTGGTGGCAGTGATATAAGCGTTCTGACAGGCAACACCGATATATCCTATAAAATCCAGGACGGTGAAGCTGTTGTCACTAAAATTCCCAACAAATCAACTGTGACAGAAATCCTTATTCCTGACGAATACGAGGGCGTACCAGTAACTGCAATTGACGAATTCGCAGGAGTAAACCTCGAATATGTAACGACAATCACTATCGGTAAAAATGTAAAAGAAATCGATGACTGGGCTTTCGGTAACAGCAGAAATATTGCTCACTTCGAAGTTGACGATGATAACCCTTATCTCTGCGACCTTGACGGTGTAATCTACTCCAAGGATATGAAGACGCTCCTTTTCTATCCTCCTGCAAAGGGCATCGAAACAACTAAAAATGAAAAAGGCGAAGAAGTCAAAACTATCTCCTATACCATACCCGAGGGTGTTGAAGTCATAAGAACAAAAGCTTTCTATAAATGCTATGAGCTGACAGAAATCAGCCTTCCGTCGACTCTGACAAAGATAGAGGAAAAGGCTTTCTTCCGTTGTAATCTCGGAAAAACTACTCTGCCCGAAAATCTCACATATATCGGCAAGGATGCATTCTCATATTGCTACGGACTTGAGGAGCTGACAATACCCGCAGGCGTGACAGAAATCGGCGAATATGCTTTCTACAGCTGCACTAATCTGCTCTCTCTTACAATGAAAGGCAAAGAGGCGGATATGACTCTGGGCAAGAAGTGGTACCCCACAAACAACGGTATTGATATAGCCGAGCTCGACATTCAGTGGGCTGAATAAATAAACTTATCAGGCGACATAGCTTCGGCTGTGTCGCTTTTACCTTACAAACAGAAAAGGAGAAAAAACTATGAGTACTGAACTTAAACGCACTTATGTGCCTTTCACCGAGTGGAAAGAGCCATCAAAGCAGACTGAATACACCGAACCTACTCCCCTTTTAAATCCCGACGGCACACTTAATGCAAGAGGCTGGGCAAGACACAATGTTTTCCAGTATGACAGAAGTCTCGTTAAAAGAGAGCGTCTCATCAGCAAAAAAGAATGGGACTACTACACCATTACCGACGGACAGAAACAGCTTCTTGTTTCCTTTGCTCACGTGGGCATCGGCGGCTTTATGGGACTTCGTCTTGTGGATATTCACACAGGTGAGGTGCACGCTGACGGTATGACTATCTTCGTCGGCGGTAATAAGCATCTGCCACTTGACAGAGTAGATTGTCCCGGCAGATTTACCGGCAAGGAGGGTACAACGGTCTACGACTTCAACACCATGGAGACTGAGCGTACCGTTTATTTCAAAATGATACACCAGGGCAAAAACCTTGAATGCAGACTTTCTATGGATATTCCCGAAGGTCTTGAAAACATCACAACAGTGCTCCCCTTTGAGGGCGACAACACCAAGTATTTTATGACAACCAAGCAGAACTGTATGCCTACAGGCGGTATTTTCAGGTTTGGCGACTATACATATGAGTAAGTCGGAGGGCCAAGCGGT
>JAZQUF010000162.1:0-2203 GCA_045631165.1 Acutalibacteraceae bacterium | reverse complement strand
CTGTGATTTTACATCACCAAATCAGAATTATTCAGATTTTACTCTTGCACTAATAATAGTTTCCTGTACATTCTTAGGAACTTCGCTATAGTGTGAAGGTTCCATTGTGTACTGACCACGTCCCTGTGTACCGGAACGGAGGTCTGTAGCATAACCGAACATTTCTGAAAGCGGAACATCTGCAGTTACCTGAGTTACACCGCCTGATCTTACTTCCTGACTCTTAACAAGACCACGTCTTGAGCTTAAGTCACCGATAACAAATCCGAGATAGTCATCAGGAACAATAACGTTTACAAGCATGATAGGTTCTTTAATAACCGGATCAGATTTCTTCATAGCTTCTTTGAATGCCATTGAACCGGCAATCTTAAATGCCATTTCAGATGAATCGACTTCGTGGTATGAACCATCATATAAAGTTACTCTAACATCAACAACATTGTATCCTGCAAGTACACCGTTGAGCATTGCGCCCTGAATACCTGCATCAACAGCAGGGATGTATTCCTTCGGAATAGCACCACCGACAATGTTGTTAACAAACTCGTATCCGCCACCTTCTTCGAGGGGTTCAACCTTGATTTTAACGTGACCGTACTGACCTTTACCACCGGACTGACGAGCATATTTACATTCCTGATCAACAGCTCTTCTGAATGCTTCTCTGTAGGAAACCTGAGGTTTACCAACATTTGCTTCAACCTTGAATTCTCTTAAAAGTCTGTCGACAATGATTTCGAGGTGAAGCTCACCCATACCGGCAATAATTGTCTGACCTGTTTCTTCATCAGTGTATGTTTTGAATGTCGGGTCTTCTTCTGCAAGTTTTGCAAGAGCGATACCCATTTTTTCCTGACCTGCTTTTGTCTTAGGTTCAATAGCAACCCTGATAACAGGCTCTGGGAATTCCATAGATTCAAGAATAATCGGGTGTTTTTCGTCACAAAGAGTATCACCAGTTGTGGTGTTTTTAAGACCTACTGCTGCAGCGATATCACCTGAATATACTGTTTCTATATCTTCTCTTGAGTTAGCGTGCATCTGAAGAATTCTTCCAAGTCTTTCTTTGTTGTTCTTGCATGCATTAAGCACATAAGAACCAGCATCAACTGTACCGGAATATACTCTGAAGAAGCAGAGCTTACCAACGAATGGGTCTGTTGCAATCTTGAATGCAAGAGCTGCAAAAGGCTCATCATCGGAAGAAGGTCTTTCTTCTTCTGTTTCTGTTCCCGGGATTACACCCTTGATGTTAGCAACATCTGTAGGAGCAGGCATATATTCAATAACAGCATCGAGAAGAAGCTGAACACCCTTATTTCTGTAGGATGTACCACAGAGCATAGGAACGATTTCATTGTTGATTGTAGCCTTACGGAGAGCTTTTTTGAGTTCTTCAACAGAAATCTCTTCTTCCATAAGGTATTTATCCATGAGCTCTTCATCTGTAGAAGCGATTGCTTCTACCATTTTTGCTCTGTATTCTTCTGCTTTTTCTACCATATCAGCAGGAATTTCTTCTTCACCGTATTCCTTACCCATTTCATCATAATAGATTTCAGCTTTCATTGTCATGAGGTCAACAATACCTCTGAATGTTTCCTCCGCACCAATAGGAAGCTGAATCGGAACACCGTTTGCATGGAGTCTTTCGTGTACCATGTTTTCTACGTTGTAGAAATCGGCACCCATGATATCCATTTTATTAACATAAATCATTCTCGGAACCTTGTAGTCATCAGCCTGTCTCCAAACTGTTTCAGACTGAGGCTCAACACCGCCCTTTGCACACATAACGGTAACAGAACCGTCGAGTACACGAAGTGAACGCTGAACTTCAACAGTAAAGTCAACGTGTCCCGGTGTGTCGATGATGTTAATTCTATGTGCAACATCTTTATAAGGACCTGACTTAGGCTTCCAGAAACATGTTGTAGCAGCAGAGGTAATTGTTATACCACGCTCCTGTTCCTGAGCCATCCAGTCCATTGTACCAGCACCATCGTGTGTTTCACCCATTTTGTGAATACGACCTGTGTAGTACAAAATTCTTTCTGTTGTAGTAGTTTTACCGGCATCGATGTGAGCCATGATACCGATATTTCTTGTATTTTGTAAAGAATATTCTCTAGCCAAAATTCATTTCCTCCTTTCTTCAACTTATGACACTTAATACTACCATCTGTAGTGTGAAAATGCC
>JAZQUF010000161.1:0-9222 GCA_045631165.1 Acutalibacteraceae bacterium | reverse complement strand
CATATCACCGAGAATTACTATGTCTGCACAAATGAAATTTTGGCAGGTCTCGGTCAGATGTATGTAGCGGACGAGCGCTTTAGGAATAATATTGATAAACATGATGACGGCACTGCTACGTTTATCTGTGAAGCAATTGCGGTGTATTGCAGTAAGTAAATTCCAATTTAATAAACAAAAAAATACAGACTAAAAGTCACTGCAAAATAAAAAAGGCGGGTAGAGATTAATCTACTCGCCTTAAGTTTGTCGCGTACTATTATTTTTGTTGCCCTCGCCGGGCGGGCGTCACTTTTGCTAGCGCCCAAAAGTGACACAAAACGCGCTGATTATACATTAAACAAGAAGTGTACGATGTCGCCATCTTTCATTACATATTCCTTGCCTTCACTCTTCACAAGACCCTTTTCCTTAGCTGCTGCAAGTGAGCCGAGTTCCATAAGATTTTCAAATGAAACAACCTCTGCTCTGATGAAGCCTCTTTCAAAGTCTGAGTGAATCTTACCTGCTGCCTGAGGTGCCTTTGTACCCTTTTTGATAGTCCATGCTCTTACTTCAGGCTGACCTGCTGTGAGATATGAGATAAGACCGAGAAGGTTGTAGCTGCGCTGAATAAGAAGATCAAGACCGCTTGACTGAATGCCTAAATCTTCAAGGAACATCTGCTTGTCTTCTTTTGAAAGTGATGAGATTTCAGCTTCAAGACCTGCACAGATGGGAAGCACTTCACTGCCCTCAGCTGCAGCGATTTCGCATACAGCCTTGTAGTTTTCGTTAGTGTCAATGCCGTTCACGAAGTCATCTTCGCTCATATTACAAGCATAGATAACGGGCTTTGAAGTCAGAAGTGCAACTGTATCAAGGATAGCCTTTTCATCATCGTCACATTCAATGCTTCTTGCTGTCTGTTCATTTTCAAGAGCTTCCTTAACTCTCTTGAGGAACTCGTATTCGCTTGCAAGAGTCTTGTCGCCCTTCATAGCCTTTGAAGTTCTGTCGAGTCTTCTTTCAATCATTTCAAGGTCTGAGAGAATAAGCTCAAGGTTGATAGTCTCAATGTCACGCTTTGCGTTAACGCTGCCGTCAACGTGGATGATATCATCATCTTCAAAGCAACGAACAACGTGGATAACTGCATCAACCTCACGGATATGTGAAAGGAACTTGTTACCAAGACCTTCACCCTTTGATGCACCTCTTACAAGACCTGCAATGTCAACGAATTCGATAGTTGCAGGTGTGAACTTTACAGGGTTATACATTTCTGCAAGTTTGTCAAGTCTTTCATCGGGTACTGCAACAACACCTACGTTGGGTTCGATAGTACAGAAAGCATAGTTAGCTGACTGAGCACCTGCGTTTGTTATTGCATTAAAAAGTGTACTTTTGCCTACATTGGGCAAACCAACAATACCAAGTTTCATTTTTATACCTCTTTTATTATATAATGCACCGTAGGTGCAATTCATGGCATAGCCAATTCATGAAGCTATGCTTCGATTCATGACCGCAAGGTCAATTCATTCTTATTTTGTAGCTTCTACAAGTGCCTGCTGGATATCAGCGATGATATCCTCTACATCTTCAATACCAACTGAAAGACGGATAAGGTCACTCTTAACGCCTGCTTCTTCAAGCTGCTTGTCTGTAAGCTGTCTGTGAGTGGTTGATGCAGGGTGAAGCACACAAGTTTTGCTGTCTGCAACGTGTGTAACGATAGAAGCAAGTTTAAGTGAATCCATAAACTTTGTAGCAGCCTCTCTGCCGCCCTTTACGCCGAAGGAGATAACACCGCAAGTGCCGTTGGGCATATACTTCTTAGCAAGCTCATACTGAGGATCACTCTCAAGACCGGGATATGATACCCATGATACAAGGTCGCTTTCGCTTAAGTATTTTGCAACTGCAGTAGCATTTGAGCAATGTCTTTCCATACGAAGTGCAAGTGTTTCAAGACCGAGACCAAGAAGGAATGCATTCTGAGGGCCGGGGATTGAGCCCAGATCTCTCATAAGCTGAACAACACACTTAGTGATGTATGCACCTTTACCGAAACGCTCTGTGTATGTAATACCGTGATAGCTGTCGTCGGGAGTTGTAAGACCGGGGTACTTATCATTCTGAGTCCAGTCAAAGTTGCCGCTATCAACGATTACACCACCTACCTGAGTAGCGTGACCATCCATATATTTTGTTGTTGAATGTGTGATAATGTCAACACCATAGTTGAAAGCCTGACAGTTGATAGGAGTGGGGAATGTATTGTCCACGATAAGGGGTACACCGTGGCTGTGAGCTGCTTTAGCAAACTTTTCAATGTCAAGTACCTGAAGTGAGGGGTTTGAGAGAGTCTCGCCGAAAACAGCCTTTGTGTTTTCTTTGAATGCAGCATTAAGTTCTTCTTCTGTGCAGTCGGGTGTTACGAATGTGAACTCAATGCCGAGCTTTCTCATTGTAACGTTGAAAAGGTTGAATGTACCACCGTAGATAGCTGTTGAAGCTACAACGTGGTCGCCTGTTGAGCAGATGTTGAAAATAGCGAAGAAGTTAGCAGCCTGACCTGATGAGGTGAGCACTGCAGCAACACCACCCTCAAGATCCGCAATTCTTGCAGCAACACAGTCATTGGTAGGGTTCTGAAGTCTTGTGTAGAAATAGCCTGAAGCTTCAAGGTCGAAAAGCTTGCCCATTTCAACGCTTGAATCGTATTTATAGGTTGTGCTCTGGCAGATGGGAATCTGTCTCGGCTCGCCGTTTTTAGGTGTGTAACCGCTGTGGATACACTTTGTAGCAATTTTATAGTTACTCATATTATGACCTCTTTTCTGAGTGATCTGTATACTGATATTCAATTATATTACATTATTTATTTCAAGTCAAGACTTTTGATGTGTGGGGAAGGCGGGTGTTGAGAATTTATTTTAATTAAGCGGGAAAAGAGGGCGGCTCCATAGGCGAACTGCGTTCGCCTCAGCGACGGTGTCGCTGTAAATCGCTCTTCAGAGCGATTTGATGGAGCCGTCTCACACCCTTGCCGATTACTTGGGGTTATCGTCAGGAAGTTTCCCTTTGAAGAGGCTTGGAACAGTCTGCGGTGAATGAGCAAAGTTCCTTTTACAAAAAATTTATAAATCCGTTACAGTGGTTTTTAGTGTAAACTATTGAACATTTTTAATTTTTGTGGTAATCTATTCTCGTGTATGTTATAAATCAGTTTATTCTACGGGAAGGAAGATATATAATGTTAGAACAGGTTGAACTTAAAATACAGGAGCTTCAGAAAGCTCAGGCAGAAGAATATTATAAGAAAAAAGAAGCTGATCTCAATTCATGGGGTCTTGTTTCAAAAAAGGAAAACGGTAAGGTAACACCTCTTGTTGTCACTGATGAGGAGTATGACGCTCTTATCAAGGCTTCCAACGGTGTTGGCAAATCCGGAAGAAACAGTATTGCTGTTATGCTTAATGCCCTTGCGATTGCTGTTATCGTTGTAGCTGTTATAGCCGGCTTTGTTTTAGAAGCTCTTGCTGATGAACTCGGCTTTGTGTATATGTCGATTTCCTTTGTAATCGGTATAGTGTTTGCTGCAGTTTTAAAGGGCGTTGCCGAAGCAGTGAGACTTCTTCAGCAGCTTGTTGACGATAAGCCCATCCGCATTCCTACAGAGGCTGCAAGAAAAACCGAAGCCGCAGCTAAGCCTCAGAGAGTTGTTGCAGTTTCAACTCCAAGCACACAGCAGCCTATTGTTGTTCAGGAACAGGCCTTTGCATATCAGCAGCCTGTGCCCCAGCCCATTCCTCAGCAGCCGGTATATCAGCCTATAATGTATCAGCAGGTTCCGTACCAGGCTGTACCCGTTCAGCAACCTCAGTATCAGCCAGTGGCACCTAAGGCTGAATATACTTCACAGCGTTTTGAAGATAACTTCCATATTCAGGAAAACGCTCCTATGCAGTTCGGCGAATAATGATGTCAGATAAAGGCCTCTGTCTCTGTGACGGAGGTCTTTTTGTATAAATGACAGGTAGTGCTTGATATTTAATGAAAAAGGTGATAAAATAAAAATGATATATTTGAAATTATAAAAAAGGAGTAAAAGCAATGAAAGATATTACTTTGGTTATTATGGCTGCAGGTATGGGTAGCAGATACGGAGGTCTCAAGCAGATTGATCCTGTAGGTAAAAACGGAGAAATTATACTTGATTATTCTGTTTATGATGCAATTGAAGCAGGCTTTGATAAGGTTGTTTTTGTAATAAAGCATGAGATTGAAGAAGACTTCAAAGAAATTATGCAAGGCAAATTTGAAGATAAAATCAAGGTGGAGTATGCATTCCAGGATATAAATAATCTTCCTGAGGGATACACTGCACCTGCAGACAGAGTGAAGCCCTGGGGTACAGGTCACGCCGTGCTTTCATGTGCAGGTATGATAGATGGTCCCTTTGCAGTTATCAATGCTGATGACTACTATGGCAAAGAAACATTCGCTCTTATTTATAATGAACTTAAAAATACTGCTGAGGAAAATGAATTCTGTATGGTAGGTTTCAATATCGAAAACACTCTTACAGAAAACGGCCATGTTGCCAGAGGTGTTTGTCAGACCGATGCCGACGGATATCTTACAGATATTGTTGAGAGAACAAAAATCGCCATCAGAGACGGTAAAATTATGTTTACGGAAGATGATGGTGAAAGCTGGACAGAGCTTCAGAAGGGCAGTACCGTATCAATGAATTGCTGGGGCTTTTCCGATATGATGATGAAAGAACTCGCTGCAAGATTTGCAGCATTCCTTGACAGAAACAAGGATAATATGCTCAAGTGCGAATACTTCCTTCCCTTTGTTGTTGATGAGCTCCTCAAGGAAGGCAAGGTCAGTGTAAAGGTACTTGATACTAAGGAAAAATGGTATGGCGTTACATATAAAGAGGATAAGCAGGCCGTTGTTGACGCTTTAAGAAAAAAAGTTGAAGACGGTATTTATCCTGAGAAATTATGGTGATAATATGGTAGTAATGTCAAGCGAAGAATCAAAAAAGAGAATGCAGGAGGGCAGACTCTATCTCCCTGAGGATGAGGAGATAATGCATCAGCAGATGCTTTGCCTTGAAAAACAGTATGAATATAATCTTACAAGACCCTCCGAGGGAGAAAAGAGAGAAGCTCTTTTAAAAGAAATGTTTGCGGAGATTGGCGAGGGATGTTATATTGAGCCTCCCTTACATGCAAACTGGGCAGGTGCACACGTTCACTTCGGTGATAATGTCTATGCAAACTTCAATCTTACTCTCGTTGACGATACCGATATTTATGTTGGCGATAAGGTTATGTTCGGCCCTAATGTAACAGTTGCAACAGCAGGTCATCCCATAGACCCTGAGCTTCGTTATCAGGCTATGCAGTATAATATTCCTGTGCATATCGGAAACAATGTATGGATAGGAGCAAATGCTGTTGTGCTTCCCGGTGTTACTATCGGTGACAACAGTGTTATCGGTGCGGGCAGTGTGGTAACAAAGGATATACCTGCCAATGTTATAGCTGTGGGTAATCCTTGCAGAGTGCTTCGTGAAATAGGTGAGCACGACAAAAAATATTATTATAAAGACAGAGAAATTGATGTTTAATCGAACTTAAGGAGGAAATACACTATGAGAAATGTTGTTAATATTAATGAGAACTGGATTTTCAAAAAGCCTGAATGTGAAGAAGTGAAAATAAATCTTCCTCATACCTGGAATGCTGTTGACGGTCAGGATGGCGGAGCAGACTATTTCAGAGGCACCTGCCGTTACTCAAAAACAATCAGAAAGGCAGAGCTTCCCGAAGCTGACTGCTATTATCTTGAAATCAGAGGCGCAAACTCATCAGCTGATGTTTATGCAGACGGCGTTAAGCTTGCAAGCCACGACGGCGGTTACAGCACCTGGAGAGTAAATCTTACAAAGTCTCTCAAGGACGAAACACTTATTGAAATTGATGTAGACAATGCTCCCAATGATAGAGTTTATCCTCAGATGGCAGACTTCACATTCTATGGCGGTCTTTACCGTGATGTGAATATCATCTGTGTTTCAGAAAGTCACTTTGACCTTGATTATTACGGCACACCTGGTCTTAAGGTTACTCCCGAAATCAAAGGTGCAGATGCAGAAATTGAAATCGAAGCATATGTAACAAACAAAAAAGACGGACTCATATTCCGTTATACAATCCTTGATGCTGAGGGTAATGTTGTTGCAACGAAGACAACAGACGACGATGACGAGGATTTTGAAATCAAAAACGTTCACCTTTGGAACGGTAGAAAGGATCCTTATCTTTACACTGCAAAGGTTGAGCTTTTAGACGGTGATAAGGTGCTTGATGAAGTAAGCACACGCTTCGGTTGCCGTACATTCAAAATCGATCCCAAGGAGGGCTTCTTCCTCAACGGTGAGAAGTATCCTCTTCGCGGTGTATCACGCCATCAGGACAGACTCGGCATTGGTAATGCTCTTCTTCCCGAGCATCACAAGGAAGATATGGATCTTATCTGTGAGGTTGGTGCAAACACAATCCGTCTTGCACACTATCAGCACGATCAGTATTTGTATGATCTTTGCGATGAAAGAGGTATGGTTGTATGGGCAGAAATTCCCTATATCTCACAGCATATGGCAACAGGCCGTGAGAACACAATCTCACAGATGAAAGAGCTTGTTACTCAGAACTACAATCACGCTTCAATTTTTGTATGGGGCCTTTCAAACGAAATCACAATGAAAGGTGCTGCTGATGCAGATCTTATCGAAAACCACAGAATACTCAACGATCTTTGCCACGGAATGGATAAGACAAGACTTACAACTATCGCTTGTCTTACAATGTGCGACCCCGACAGCGAATATGTAAAAATTCCCGACGTTGTTTCATACAACCACTATTTCGGCTGGTACGGCGGCGAAGCTTCAATGAACGGTCCCTGGTTTGATAAGTTCCATAAGAACTATCCCAATACTCCTATCGGCTGCAGTGAATACGGCTGTGAAGCTCTCAACTGGCACACCTCAAAGCCTCAGCAGGGCGACTATACCGAAGAATATCAGTCATATTATCACGAAGAGCTTATCAGACAGCTTTATACAAGAGAGTTCATCTGGTCAACTCATGTATGGAATATGTTTGACTTCGGTGCAGATGCCCGTCAGGAGGGTGGCGAAAACGGACAGAATCACAAGGGTCTTGTGACTATGGACAGAAAGTATAAGAAAGACTCATTCTATGCTTACAAGGCATGGCTTTCAGATGAGCCCTTCGTACATCTTTGCGGTAAGAGATATATCGACAGAGTTGAAGATGTAACAAAGGTAACCGTATATTCAAATCAGCCTGAGGTTGAGCTTTTTGCAAACGGAGAATCTCTCGGCAAAAAGACAGCAGCAGATCACTTCTTCTATTTCGATGTACCAAATGCAGGTGAGACAAAGCTCACAGCAGTTGCAGGCGACCTCAAGGATGAAAGCATAATCAAAAAGGTTGACACTCCAAATGAGGGGTATATTTTCAAAGAACAGGGTGCAATCCTTAACTGGTTTGATATCACAGCCCCCGACGGATATCTCAATATCAACGATAAGTTCTCAGATATTTGCAAGACAACCAAGGGTAAGTTTGTAACGGTTTCATTTGTTCTTGCAATGGCTAAGAAGTTCAAGGCAACACAGAAGGGCGACAAAAAGAAGGGCGGTGGCGGTCTCCCCGGCGGAATGAAGCCCTCAAAAGAGCTTCTTCAGATGGCAGGCGCATTCACACCTCTGAGAGTTGCAAACCTTGTGGGTGCAATGGAGGTTAAGTTCACAAAGGAAGAGCTCCTCGCTATGAACGCAAAGCTTAACAAGATTAAGTGTAAATAAAAATTATATAGCAGTCAGCGAAAGCCGACTGCTATTTTACTTCGTTTAAATTAATGTTTATCTTTTGCTATTGCTTTTTTTCTCCGCACAATGTATAATTACAATATTATCCAACTATCATTAACCTAAGGAGTGAATTAAATGGAACCTATTAAAGTGGATTTTACAGGCGGCGGTGACAACACCAAGGGCACAGGTAAAAATGCATACCTTATTCCCGAAAAATCAGGCCTGAAGATTATTATCAGCATAATCGGTACTATCATCGGTGGTGTAATTGCATATTACTTTATGCTTCCTCCCCTCAATTTCAAAAGCACTGATACCTATATGTATCTCGGTACAGTAGCTGCAATTTTTGTGGGACTTCTCTTTGTGACATCGGGTGCTTTCCTGAAACCTGAGTATACAGAGTACGTTAAGAAACGTAGTATTCCGTCTATTGTGATTATCTTAATTCTTGCCGCAGTAGTCGGTGTCGGTATGCTTTTCTCAACTGTTGTTTTCAGAGCCAAGACCTATAGCCGGATTATTGATGTAAATCAGGAAACAAGCTTTGCAAATGATATTGAAGAAGCCGACTTCTCAGCTGTACCCGTACTCGATAACGCAGCAGCAGGTGTGCTCGCTAACCGTACACTCGGTGACCTTGCTTCAATCGGTAAGATTTCACAGTTTGAAGTTTACGGTCAGATGACTCAGATCAACTATAAAAATGAACCCGTCAAGGTTACAACTCTCGCTTACGGCGACGTTTTCAAGTGGCTTAAAAACACAAAAGAGGGTCTTCCCGGTTATGTTATCGTAAATATGGTAACTCAGAAGGCTGAGCTCAAGCTTCTCCCCGAGGGACAGTATATAAAGTATTCAGTAAATGAGCATTTCGGCAAGTACCTTATGAGACATGTCCGTTTTGCTTATCCCACATATATTTTTGATATGCCTCACTTTGAAATCGACGAAGAAGGTAATCCCTTCTGGCTTTGCCCTGTGCTTGATAAGACAATCGGTCTCTTTGGCGGTACAGATGTAAAGGGTGTAGTTATCGTTAATGCAGTTACAGGTGAAATGACCGAGTATACTGCTGAAGAGGTAAAGAGCAATAATGAGCTTCAGTGGATTGACGGTATCTACTCAGAAAGTCTTCTTATTGAGCAGTTCAACTACTACGGTCAGTATCAGAACGGCTTTATCAACTCACTTATCGTTCAGGACGGCGTTAAGCTCGCAACAGAAGGCTCAAACTTCCTTGCACAGAATGACGACGTTTACCTTTACACAGGTGTTACATCAGCAAGTAACGACCAGGCTATTATCGG
>JAZQUF010000160.1:0-5783 GCA_045631165.1 Acutalibacteraceae bacterium | reverse complement strand
TAATTTTTGAGTTTACTTGTATAGCGAATATTCAATTAATCCAATTTGTAAATGACTATTTGATAGGTATCGCTTGTAGTATTATAGTGGTCATTATTACAACATTCTTGCAATTTAAATATGAACAAAAGAAAGCACTAAAATCTATACTATCCGAAATACAATTTTTCTTTTTTCATATTCATTTGGTTGAATTGTCACTTTACCCTGAAGAAGAAACACCGAATAAATTATGGGAACATTACTATGATAAAATTTATGATGGTGCTAAAAAAATTTCTAAAGACGCATCGACAATTGAATGGTTTTCTAAAAAGAAAACCAAAATTATTGGCGATTTACAACAGTCTGTACTTGAAGCAATGATAGATATAGTCAAATTCACAGATAAGAAAAATAAAAGCAGTATGTTTTATATACTTGACAAGTTATGGTTGAAAAAGGTCAAGGATAATGCAATTTTACTTGCAGATTATGATGAATATGTTGCAAAAGAAATTACTAAGAACTATGATAAAGTACAATGTGAATTAAAAAAATTGAAAAAAACTATTGAAGAATCTACTAAAGAAAAAACATTAAGCGAAACATAACAATACAAGTTTATTATTAGACGAAGCACAAACACTATTTGACAGCTTAATGCAAGAATATTTTGGGTGAGGTGAAGATGAAATATGGCATCAGTGAGAGATCTATATAGAGATCCTTTTGAAAATTATAATTTGTTTTTGCAACGAATTAACACAATGTCGGAAATTGCATCAAAAATGAATAACTATAACAGTGCTTTGAGTATTGTTCAACAAAGAATGGATACATTAGCAAATCCTTATATAAACATATTAAGTACAATGGATACAGTTTCACAAAGATTAAGTCAATATTATGATATGCAACCGCAAATAATTAATTCATTTGAACGGGTATTTGACAGTAATAGCAAATATATGTTGGCTTTACAAAGAATTAATTCTATTGCAAATCTGCTCGATTCGAATTTGTGTGATTCAATATCACAAATTTCAGTGGGCGAAGCATTTGAATATATAGATGAGTTGCAGGCAACGTTGCCAGAGTTAACATCTATTGTCGAAAACAACAAAGCGGATGAAACATCTATAGAATTTGAAAATAAAAAAGAAATTTCGAAAGAACGAAAAAAATTAAGTAAAGAAGATATAGACCTTTATTTGCAATTTATCGGAATTGTAATCAATATTATACAAATGTTAGTTGGGATTATTTTCTCAAATACACCTGATATCAATATAAACATCACAAATGACAATTCAATAAATTATTATGTTAAAGAAGTGAATAATACTTATGTTTATAATTATGGCGTTTCCCCTGATGAATATAATAGTTATGGTTTTAGGTTTGTTTCAGAAGCTGAAATAATGGTGAGGATTAAACCAGACTGTTCCTCTACTGTTGTGGAAAAGTTGAAACTTGGAAAAATTGTTAATATAGTGGATAAACATAAGAAGTGGGTACAAATTCGTTGGAAGAATGAAGATGATATTTATTCTTATGGTTGGATTCAAAATTATAAGTTATCAGAATTTACAGAATAATATAACAACACAAAGCAGGTGACACATATGACCAACTTTGACTTTCTCAAAGCTGACAGCTCTTTTGCATCCTTTGCCGATGCCGCCATCAGTGCTGAGAAAATATTACATATTGACCCGTCGGCTTGCATTATAAATTGCCGCCGTGCTATGGAGTTTGCCGTCAAATGGATGTATTCCGTTGATGCAGACCTTACCTTGCCATACCCCGACAACCTGAGAAACCTTATGTATAATGAGGATTTCCGTGACATTGTCGACAAAGACATCTGGCGAAGAATGGAGCTCATACGCAAAAACGGCAACGATACCGCCCATACGGCTAAAAAGGCGACCGACGCCCTGGCGAGACTCTGCCTTGAAAATCTCTTTGTTTTCCTCGACTTTGTTGCCTATTGCTACGATGTCAGCGGTACCTATGAGGGCAGAGAGTTTGACCCATCGCTTTTAGACAGCCACGAGTACCCTGCCGAGGAGATTATCAGCGAGGTTGACCTGCAAAAGCTCATCGAAGAAAATAAGTCCCTCAAAGAGCAGTTAACATCAGTCAGAGCCGAAAAACAGCAGACCTATGTACCGAAGCCTCTCGACCTCACCGAGTACCAGACGAGAAAGCTCTATATTGACACAATGCTTCGTGATGCAGGCTGGATTGAGGGTCACAACTGGATAAATGAAGTCGAGCTTCCCGGTATGCCCAACAATAGTGAGGTGGGCTTTGCTGACTATGTCCTTTATGATGATACAGGCAAGCCCTTGGCAGTTATCGAGGCTAAGCGTACCTGTAAAGATGTTGCAGTTGGCAGACAGCAGGCTAAGCTTTATGCCGACCTGCTTGAGAAAAAATACGGCAGAAGACCTGTTGTTTTTCTGACTAACGGCTTTGATACTAAGATTATCGACGGTCAGTACCCAGAAAGAAAGGTTGCTGCGATTTACTCCAAGCGTGACCTTGAAAAGCTGTTTAACCTTCGCCGTATGAAGACAAGCCTCGGCTTTATCAGTGTTGATAAAAACATCGCAGGCAGATATTATCAGGAGGGTGCTATCAAGGCAGTCTGCAAAGCCTTCGACGAAAAGAATCGCCGAAAGGCTCTGCTTGTTATGGCTACGGGTTCAGGTAAGACGAGAACTGTTATTGCACTTTGTAAGGTGCTTCTGGAACACGGCTGGGTGAAGAATATACTTTTCCTTGCAGACAGAAACTCACTTGTTACTCAGGCAAAGAGAAGCTTTTATAATATGCTGCCTGACCTTTCTGTGACAAACCTCTGCGAAGATAAAGAAAACTATAATGCTCATTGCGTATTCTCAACCTATCAGACAATGATGCACTGCATTGACGATGCAAAAGATGATGAGGGCAAGCTTTTCACCTGCGGCCACTTTGACCTTGTTATCTGCGACGAAGCACACAGATCAATTTACAACAAATACAGAGATATTTTTAACTATTTCGATGCACCGCTGGTTGGTCTTACTGCCACACCCAAGGATGAAATTGATAAGAATACATATGAAATATTTGAGCTTGAAAACGGTGTGCCTACTTATGGCTATGACCTTGCTCAGGCCGTAACTGACGGTTATCTTGTGGACTATATGTCAGTTGAAACCAAACTGAAATTCATTGAAGAGGGTATAGTATATGACGAACTCTCAGACGAGGATAAGCTTGAGTATGAAAACACCTTCAAGGATGAAAACGGAGAGCTTCCTGACAGCATAAACTCATCAGCTCTCAACGAGTGGATTTTCAATAAGGATACCATATGCGAAGTACTCAATGTGCTTATGACCCACGGAATAAAGATTGACTATGGTCAGAAGATAGGTAAGACAATTATATTTGCTAAAAATCACAGACACGCCGAAGTAATCCGAGAGGTGTTCTATCAGCAGTATCCGCACTTGGTTGATTATGCCAAGGTTATCGATAATCATATCAACTATGCTCAGAGTGCCATTGACGAGTTCTCCGATCCGAAGAAGCTTCCGCAGATAGCAATTTCTGTTGATATGCTTGATACAGGCATAGATGTACCTGAGGTTGTGAATCTCGTGTTCTTCAAGAAGGTAATGAGTAAGGCAAAATTCTGGCAGATGATAGGCAGAGGTACACGCCTTTGCCCTGAACTTCTTGACGGTAAGGATAAGGAGAAATTCTATATTTTCGACTTCTGCGGTAACTTTGAGTTTTTCAGAATGAATCCAGGTAATGCAACACCTAATCAGTTACCTCTTCAGGGTGCAATATTTAATCTTAAAACACAGATAGTATATAAACTGCAGGATCTTGAATATCAGACAGAAGAGCTCATAGCTTTCAGAAATAGCTTGGTTGAAGATTTAGTGGGCAAAGTGCGTGAGCTTAATAAGGAAAACTTTGCAGTACGCCAGCATCTGAGATATGTTGAGCTGTTCTCAAATCCCGATAACTATAAGGCGTTAACCTATGAAAACACTCTTCAGATGGCTGAGGAAATCGCACCTTTAGTTATTGCTGATGGTGATGACGCCAAGGCAGTACGCTTCGACGCTCTTATGTATGGCATAGAGCTTGCCTATCTCATCGGAAAGAAGTACACAAGAGCGAGAAGCAATCTGTTCAAATGCGTAAAAGGTGTCGCTTCAGTTGCAGGTAGTTTTCCTGAAATAACAGCTAAATCAGAACTTATAGAAAAGATTCTGAAGACTGATTATGTAGACACAGCAGGAATAAATGAATTTGAGCATATTCGTGAAAATCTTAGAGATTTGATAAAATACATTCCTGTAGTACATAGAATTATCGATATTGATATTGATGATAAAATTATTTCAATTGACTGGAATGAATCTGACTTGGATAACGACGACTTGCAGAACTACAAGGCTAAAGCCGAATATTATATCAGACAGCACGTGACTGATAATGAAGTTATTGCTAAGCTCAAGAGCAATGTGCCTCTTGACGAAGATGATGTGAGAAAGCTTGAAGCTATACTCTGGGATGAAATCGGTACAAAGCAGGATTATGAAGAACAGTACGGAAGCAAGCCTTTGGGCGAGTTTGTACGTGAAATAGTCGGTCTTGATATGAATGCCGCAAAAGAAACTTTCAGTGAATATCTTAACAATGCCAATCTTGACAGCAGACAGATTTATTTTGTAAACCAGATAATTGAATACATTGTCCAGAACGGTATGATGAAAGATTTGTCTGTACTGCAGGCGGCACCATTTACTGATAACGGTAGTGTTATTGAGTTGTTTGCTGACGTATCAATTCTGCGGGGCATTATAAAGGCAATTGAAAAGATTAATGCCAATGCTGCGGCGTAATATTTGTTGTTTTAAAGGGAAATAAATATGTTTAGAAGTTGCCTTGCCTATTTGACTAAGCATAGCTGTAAAACAACAAATGATACATCTAAAATGATTTGTCAAACTAAGTGCAACACTTTTTAATCGAAACCTCAAATAAATCCAAAGGTTTTTGGTAATTTAAAACTTTCTTGGGCCTGGCGTTGATCAACGCCAGGTTATTTGTATAGTAAAACCACGCGTCTAACGCGTGGTTTTACTATACAACAAAAAGAGTAGCATTTCTGCTACTCTTAGTTTCTTATAGTGGGGGAGTTACTTACTCATAATCTCTGATATAGCATCGAGGATTTTGCCGTGACAGCCACCACAGCCCGTTGAACAGTTTGTGATTTTCTGTACTTCCTCAAAGTTTTTCTCTAAGTCTTCGAACTTATCAAATTTATTCAGTGCATCTTCAACGTCGAAGAAGCTTACCTTTTTACAGTTACAGATTGTATAGTCAAACATTGTTTATCCTCCCTATAATGCTTTTTTTATAGGGGATATGAACTGAATCATACCCCCTGAAGTTTTAATCAACCAAAGTATCTATTTAAGAGACCCTCAAAAGCCTTGCCGTGTCTTGCTTCGTCACGTGCCATTTCGTGTACTGTATCGTGGATAGCGTCAAGATTATGCTCTTTAGCCATCTTTGCAAGTTCGAACTTGCCGAGTGTTGCGCCGTTTTCAGCAGCAACTCTCATTTCAAGGTTCTTCTTTGTGCTTGCAGTTACAACTTCACCGAGGAGCTCTGCAAACTTTGCTGCGTGTTCAGCTTCTTCATAAGCTGCTTTTTCCCAGTAGAGACCGATTTCAGGGTAGCCCTCTCTGTGAGCTACACGAGCCATTGCGAGG
>JAZQUF010000159.1:0-6086 GCA_045631165.1 Acutalibacteraceae bacterium | reverse complement strand
GTGGCATACGTAGATAATGCACTTAAAATCGTTGAAACTTTCGGTTTGATTCTTTTCGTAACAGCTGTTGGTTTCATCGCAGGACCAAAATTCTTTGGTAACTTAAAGAAAAACTTTAAATCATACATCCTTTTGGGTGTTACAATTATTCTCGCAGGTGGACTTTCTGCAATTGGATGTATCTACCTTGGTAGAGCACTCGGAGAAACTAACTATGCTGAATTTACAGCTATGATTGTTGGACTTCTTTCAGGCTCACTTACATCAACACCTGCCTTCTCAGCTGCTAAAGCAACTGTAGACGCCCAGTATCAGGCACTTGTATCAGTCGGTCACGGTATCGCTTACATCTTCGGTGTTATCGGTGTTGTACTTTTCGTGCAGATTATCCCCAAACTCACAAAGGCTGATATGGATGCAGAACGTGCTAAGCTTGTAGTTAAAGAAGAAAGCGAAAAGAAAACCTTTGCAGGCAAGCTCTTCGAAATCGACCACATGGGTATCGCAGCATTCTCACTTGCAGCTATTCTCGGTACACTCATCGGACAGGTTAAGATTCCTCTTTCAAGTGCAGGTCTTAGCGGCACTTGCTTCTCACTCACAACAACAGGCGGTTGTCTTCTTGTAAGCCTTATCCTCGGCCACTTCGGCAGAATCGGCAAGGTAAACATTATGCCCGCACAGAACACACTCAAGCTCTTCCGCGAGCTCGGTCTTGTACTCTTCCTTGTTGGTGCAGGTATCCCCGGCGGTGCAGAGTTCGTTGAAAACTTTGACATTATGTACTTCGTATACGGTATCATTATGACAATCGTACCCCTTATCATCGGTTACCTCTTTGCTAAGTATGTTCTCAAGCTCAGCCTTCTCAACAACCTTGGCTCAATCACAGGCGGTATGACATCAACTCCCGCTCTCGGCACCCTTATCGGTGTAGCTAAGACAGAAGACGTTGCATCAGCTTATGCTGCAACATACCCCATCGCTCTTATCGCTGTTGTACTTATTTCACAGCTCCTGATTATCGTATTCTAAGATAGATTAAATATAAAAAATTACAGCCACTCAGATGAGTGGCTGTAATTTTTTGCGCTGTTTTAGTGGCAACCGTGGTCACCGCAGGTGTGACCCTCTCCGTGCTCGTGGTCGTGGTGGTCACATTTTGCATCCGGATTATAGTTAAGCTTTCCACAGACATAAGCAACAACCGCCTGATCAGCACTGCCCTGCACCCCGCCGAAAAACTTAATTCCTGCTTCAACAAGAGCATTCTGCGCACCACCGCCGATACCTCCGCAGATAAGCACCTCTACATTATGAGCCTTAAGAAAATCTGCAAGAGCACCGTGACCGCTGCCGTTGGTATCAACTATTTTGAAGGATACTACTCTGCTATCCTGAATGTCATAAATTTTGAACTGCTGTGTGTGGCCGAAATGCTGAAACACCTGACCGTTTTCATAAGTTACTGCAATAATCATTTTATCATCTCCTTAAGTCTATTCTATTACTTCTGACTCTTTAAGTCAAGGCGTTAAGGGAATTTTGCAGTTGGCGTCTCCATGCCTCAGACTCCCATATTGCTTTCGATGATAAAAAAGTATATAATGAAACTATAAAATTTTGCAAAACCTTGTAACAAAACATCGCATTTCAGCATTAACATACAGAACGAAGGGAAAGGAGATGAGAAAATGCAGTCCATGGATGACATATATCAAAGCTATGCCCTTACGGTCTATAAATATCTTCTTAGCCTTTGCAGAAACGACGACCTTGCCGAAGAGCTGACTCAGGAGACCTTTTATCAGGCAATAAAAAGCATCAACCGTTTCGACGGGAGCTGTCATATATCCACCTGGCTATGTGCTATTGCTAAAAATCAGTTTCTGTCATATCAGCGCAAGCACCCGAACACTGCCGAGATGGAAAGCTACGATGCTGTATCGCCGTCAGCAGAAGAAGATGCAGTAGCTTATGAAAACCGAATAGAACTTCTGAGGAAACTGCATTTATGCCCCGAGCCTTACCGAGAGATTCTGTATCTGAGGATTTTCGGAAACCTATCTTTTAAGGAGATAGGCGACATCTTAGGCAAGACGGAAAACTGGGCAAGAGTTACATTTTACAGAGGCAAAGAAAAGCTGAGAAAGGAGCTTGAAGAGATATGAAAAACAATCTTACTTGCGAAATAGTAGAAGATTTAATGCCATCATACATAGACGGACTTACAAGTGAAGTGACCAACAAGGCAGTCAGAGAGCATCTGTCACAGTGTGATAAGTGCAAATCTAAGCTTGACACTATGTCAGAGCCTTGCAGTGAAGATAAAATTGAACAGGAAAAGAAAGAGATAGACTTCCTTAAAAAGAACAGAAGAAAGAACATCAGGACAAAGCTTATAAGTCTGCTCGCAGTTGTTATTGTGGTGGCAGTTGCTGTTTGCACCCTGCCGTACCTCGGGAAAGAGAACATTAGCCAATACGCCCTGCTACATGACCTTGAAGTTCAAGGAAATACCTTTAAAGTTACATTAGTGCCTGCAGATAAAAATAAGATTATCACCGATGTTGAGAGATCGAGTTACGGACTTGGTGAATACGGAATTGATGTCAAAGGCAGACAGAGAAGTCCTTTTGACAACCGAGAAGACTACACTTGGGAATACACTTATGAAAGCAAAGTCAAAACCTTTAAACTCGGGGACAAAATCTTATGGGAAGACGGAGAATATATCTCTGATATAACCGCAGAGGTCTTTAATCATGGACACCCTTATGTTGGCGATGTTTCTGCAAATGCAAATCTCGCCTATGATTTAGAAATAGAGAAATATGTCGGTGACTATACCACCAAGCTTCACACCATAGCAGATCCTTACGGATGGAGTATGATGCTCAACTATGAAATTTTGCCTGGATATGTTGAAGAAAAAGAATCTCTTATGAGAAAATACTCTTATGTGCTTTTAGCTTTGGTAGATAATGTTGACTATATAACCTTTGAATATGAGATTTTCAATGCTAACGGTGACGATGAAAAGTGTCAGCTTACAACCACAAGAAGTCAGGCAGATGAATATTTCGGCGATGATATCAGAAAATGCTATGATGATATAAACGAACTGCAGAAGCTTATGGAAATGACAGGTCTCGTTGATTTGCCTTATGCACAGCAGGGTGACAGATGGAGTCCTGATTCAGGAAGTTTTGAAATGCTTTACTTTCGTATTCTCAACAATAGCGACGCTGATATTCAGTCCATTCATATGACCTGGATTGACGATGAAAGTTTCAGTATGGGTTACGGTGTTGAAAGAGACTTCTTAAGCTTCGGCAAAAGCAAGGTAAATCCCGGAACATATAGCTTTTCACTTGATGAATTAAGCAGTAATCTCTATGACGAAAAGCGTCTCGGCAATACTGAATTCCAGGTTTCAGTTTACGATTTCGACGGCAATGAATACATTCTTGACGAGCCTGTTGAAGTCAGTGCACAGTTCGGTGCAGTTTACTATCTCGTCTTAGATGGCAATTTTGAAGACGGCTTCACAGTTAAAATTAAATAACAAAAAGGGGCGACTTTTAGTCGTCCCCTTATTATTTATATAAGCCCTCGCCGGGCAGGCATTCTTTTTCCTATCGCGGAAAAAGAATCAAAAACGCGCTGTTAATCCAGCACCCACATTTTCACTACTGCTAACATCTCGCGCATATAGTTCATCGGTATAGTATACCATATTATGTCAGTGCCAAGGTGAGCTATATCTTCAAATCCCTCATCATCGGCATAAGAAGCGGCACGATAAACGTGATAAGCATTAGTCACAAATACCACCGAAGACAGCGACATACCCCTATCCTCCATTATCTCACGGGAATAACGGAAGTTTGTAATAGTAGAAACCGATCTGTCCTCCATTATGATTTTGTCCTCGTCAATACCCTTATCCACAAGATATCTCTTCATCGCCAGTGCCTCGCTTATATCCTCCTGAGGACCTTGTCCGCCCGAGACAATAATCATAGCTTCAGGATTCTTCTCGTGGTACTCTGCCGCCTTATTGAGCCTTTTTGCAAGGCCAACGCTTACTCTTTCACCTCTAAGTCCGCAGCCTAAAACTATCACCGTCTGCTCAGTGTAATCGGCAGTGTCCTGACCGCCGTAAACTGCAAGAAACGTACCAAACGAAAGAATAACTACAATGCCCAAAGCAAGCACAGCGCTGATAATCTTTTTAAAAGCGAGCTTATCATAGAAAACTCCATACCCTAAAAGCACCGCACCAAGACCTGCAACGGGCACCATACCGAGATTGATATTTGATATAAGAATCAGCAAAATGAAATTACCTATAAGAAGTCCGCCTGCAATTATGCTGAGAATTTTAACTGTCTTTTTCATTGGTTACACCTCCTATTTTTCTGCTTTAAGTTTAACACCCTCCTGATTTTTTATCAAGAGGGTGCAGTGATACTTAAGAAAATTGTAAGGTTTATCAGGGAAGTCTGTAACCTGCTTCACGGTAGATTCTGTACCAATCTTCACGTGAGATAGTCACATCTGCAGCCTCAGCAACAGCCTTGATTCTATCAGGGTTAGTACTACCCACAATGGGTTGCATCTTATCGGGCAAGCGCATCAGCCAGGCAATAGCCATACCTGTTGATGTAAGTCCGTATTTTTCAGCAAGCTCATCAATAACCTTGTTAAGGCTCTTATATTTCTTATTATTAACAAAGCTACCTGCAATGAAGCCATACTGCAAAGGTGACCATGGCTGAATAGTAATACCCTTAAGTCTGCAATAATCACGAAGATAGCCGTCATAGTTTATGCCATCTTCGCAGGGAAGATTGACATTTGCACCGCTTGCAAGCATATTGGCGTTAGTGATGCTCAGCTGCATCTGATTGATAGAGAGCTTCTGTTTCATTTCTCTCTGGAGAAGCTCTATCTGTAACGGGCTATGATTTGACACACCAAAAGCCTTGACCTTACCCTTTGCTTCGAGCTCATCAAAAGCTTCTGCGACCTCTTCGGGTTCCATAAGAAGGTCAGGTCTGTGCAGTAAAAGCACGTCAACATAGTCAACACCGAGTCTTTTCAGTGAACCGTCAACAGCTGAAATGATATGCTCTTTTGAAAAGTCGTACATACTACCAGGTACGATTGAGCATTTGGTCTGGATATACATTTTATCCCTGAGGGTGGGATTTCTCTTAAGCGCCGCACCAAAAACCTCTTCGCACTTGCCTCTGCCGTAGATATCAGCGTGGTCGAAGTAGTTGATACCGAGTTCAATAGCATTATTAAGGTAGAAATCCATTTCTTTATCAGTTTTATCGCTGATTCTCATACAGCCGAGAGCCACCTGAGAAACTTCACATTTATCTGAAAAAGTCTTGATGTACTTCATATTGATTCTCCTTTTGTCTGATTTAATTTGATTATAGCATTATATAGAGCAAAAATCAAGGACGCTCTATTTTCATTCGCTCGCCACGAGGGCATTCTTTTTCCTGTCGCGGAAAAAGAATCAAAAACGCGAAGATTTTCCTTATTCCCCTCGCCCACCTCGGCGGGGTGCACAAAAAAAAGAGACGCGAGTCTGACCCGCGTCCCATTAAAATTATTTCTTTGAAGCAAGATATTCTTCTCTGCCGAGCTCGTAAAGGTTGTTGCCTTCTGAGTCGATGATAACCATAAGAGGCATATCTTCAACATAAAGCTCTCTAAGTGCTTCTGCGCCTAAATCTTCATAAGCGATGAGCTTAGCTGATTTGATGCACTTTGCAAGGAGCGCGCCTGCACCACCGATAGCGCCGAAGTATACACCACTGTACTTCTTCATAGCGTCAACAACTTCGGGAAGTCTTGCGCCTTTACCGATCATACCTCTTGCGCCAACTGACATCATTGTAGGTGCATATGCATCCATACGGCCACTTGTTGTGGGGCCTGCTGAACCGATAACTGTACCGGGCTTAGCGGGTGTGGGGCCTACATAGTAGATTGTTGCATTCATAGGATCGATGGGAAGCTCTTCACCCTTAGCGAGTGATTCGCACATTCTCTTGTGACCG
>JAZQUF010000158.1:0-1616 GCA_045631165.1 Acutalibacteraceae bacterium | reverse complement strand
GTAGGAATATGAAACGGAGACACACTTTTTACATAGTGTGCCCTACCAAGGTATAGTATTTAAATGATATAAATTTAGCATCGATAGTATATCACAAAATATGCTATAAAATCAATACCTAAAAAAAGATAGTATTTCAGTCCGTAAAATTGTACTCATTGAAATCGCAGTATTGTTATTATAAAAATTCTGTGGTAAACTAATATCAAAGTGAGGTGTAGAAAGATGAACAACAAAACTTACATTGCCATAGATTTAAAATCTTTCTATGCCAGTGTTGAGGCAATGGAAAGAGGTATGGACCCAATGACAACAAACCTCCTTGTTGCCGACCTTTCACGAACAGAGAAAACTATTTGCCTTGCGGTTTCGCCGTCATTAAAAGCATACGGTATATCAGGTAGAGCAAGAATGTTTGAGGCTATTCAGCAAGTAAAAAACGCAAATGCTGAAAGATTAAGAAAAGCTCCCGGCAAGAAATTCACAGGCTCATCCTATGATGATAATGAGCTGAAGGCTAATCCGAATTTATCTATCGATTATGTAGTTGCTGTTCCGAGAATGGCTCTGTACATCGAATACAGTACCCGAATTTATGAGGTTTATCTTAAGTACGTCGCACCCGAGGACATACACGTTTATTCAATTGACGAGGTATTTATCGATGCTACCGCATATCTTAAAACTCTGAATATGTCTGCTCACGACTTTACAAGAATGCTCATTAAAGATGTTCTTGCAACAACAGGGGTCACTGCAACAGCAGGTATAGGCACCAATCTTTATTTATGTAAGGTTGCTATGGACATTACCGCAAAGCACATACCCGCTGACAAAGACGGTGTAAGAATAGCCGAGCTTGATGAAATGTCTTACCGCAGACTTCTCTGGGACCACAGACCTTTAACTGACTTCTGGCGTGTGGGTAAGGGTATCTCAAAGAAGCTGGAGCAGAACTATATGTTCACTATGGGAGACGTTGCCCGCTGCTCTGTGTATAACGAAGATTTGCTCTACAAGCTGTTCGGCATAAATGCAGAGCTTCTCATTGACCACGCTTGGGGTTGGGAGCCTTGTACAATAGCTGATATAAAAGTTTATAAACCAACCACAAACTGTTTAAGTTCAGGTCAGGTACTTCAAAGCCCTTATGACTTTGAAAAGGCAAAAATTGTTCTTAAAGAAATGTTAGAATCTCTATCCCTTGACCTCGTAGAAAAGAAGCTTGTCACAGATCAAATTGTTTTAACTGTTGGTTACGATATTGAAAATCTTACAGATGCCAAGCGTAGAGAAGCTTATAACGGCGAAATAAAGACTGATTTCTATGGCAGACAAATCCCTAAACACGCAAGAGGAACGGCCAATATTGGCAGAAAAACGGCTTCTACACGGCTTATTACCGATGCAGTTTTAAAGACATACTATGAAAATGTAGATAAGAAACTATTAATACGACGAATTAACATTACAGCTAACCGTGTTGTACCTGAAGAAACTCTTTCTCAAACACCTGCACCCTATCAATTATCATTGTTTGAAAATTATGAGGAATCAGAAAAACAAAAAGCAAAAGAAGAAGCAGAACTTAAAAAAGAAAGAAAAATACAAGAAAC
>JAZQUF010000157.1:0-16660 GCA_045631165.1 Acutalibacteraceae bacterium | reverse complement strand
AGTGGCGTGTAACTGTGCCGTGAGCAGCCTCGTATTCATAGTTGCCGTCAGGTGAAACAAGTACACTTGTCATCATAGCAAGTGAGCCGAAAGCTGTTGAAACCATATCACTCATAACGTCACCGTCATAGTTCTTACAAGCCCAGATGTAACCGCCCTTTGAACGGATAACTCTTGCAACAGCATCATCGATAAGAGTATAGAAATACTCAATGCCGAGCTTCTCGAAATCTTCCTTGTAGTTCTTGTTATAGATATCCTCAAAAATAAGCTTGAAGGTCTGGTCGTACTTCTTTGAGATTGTATCCTTAGTTGAGAACCATAAATCCTGCTTTGTACTGATAGCATACTGGAAGCATGAGTGAGCAAAGGACTCGATTGAGCTGTCTTTGTTATACATACCCTGGAGTACACCGCCGCATTCGAAATCATAGATTGTTGCTCTTTCTTCTTCACCGTCAACAGAAGTGAACACAAGCTCAGCCTTACCGGGCTTTGTTGTGCGGAATTCGCTTGCCTTATAAACATCACCGTAAGCGTGACGGGCAATAGTAATAGGAGCCTGCCATGTTCTTACTGTGGGCTTTATACCGCTTACAAGAATAGGAGTACGGAAAACTGTACCGTCAAGAATAGCACGGATAGTACCGTTGGGGCTCTTCCACATTTCCTTGAGCTTATATTCTTCCACACGCTGAGCATTGGGAGTGATAGTTGCACACTTTACGCCTACGTGGTACTTTTTGATAGCCTCACCTGCATCAATGCTTACCTGGTCGTTGGTTTCATCTCTGTAGGGAAGACCTAAATCATAGTATTCGGTGTTGAGCTCTACATAAGGTGAAAGAAGCTCATCCTTAATCTGTTTCCAGATGATTCTGGTCATCTCGTCGCCGTCCATCTCGACGATTTTACCCATTTTAATTTTTTCCATTATTTTTTCCTCCGACAAATTAATTATGAATGAGGAATTATGAATTAAACTGTATCAAACACTCTTAAAGTTATGAAAATGATATTATCAAAACAGTCTTTTATCTTTCTCCGGATAAAATCGGAGCGAAGCGACCGGACATTCATAATTCATAATTCCCTATTATTTACTTTCTGCTTATTACCTCTTTAAGTTTCAAGGGCTGTCTTGTAGTGATATTATCACAGCCTAAATGCAATACTCTGCACATATCAAATTCCTTATTCACAGTCCACAAGGAAACCTCAAGGTCTGACTGATGGAAAATATCAATCATTTTCTTAGAAGCTGTGCTATAGTGAATATTAAGACCCACTGCATCATTATCCAGAACAAGGTCTGCGAGAGATCTGATATACTCATCATCAAACTTCTTCAGCTTATTTACCGAAACATTGAGATAATATTTCACTTCGGGGGTCTGAGCCTTTACCGCTTCAACATCATCGACTTCGATGCCCGTATAAAAAATTCTGTCTTTAACACCGCACTCCTCGGCTATATCTGCAATTGCCTTAAGGTTATCTGTTGTTTTGCAGTCAACATTCACACGAAGGTCCTCGAACTTTGCAACAAGCTCAAAGGCATCCTTAAGCTTCACACTGTCATCTGCGGCATAATCGTGAGCCAGGACAGGCTCGCCTTTTGAATTGAAGTGAACATCAAACTCAACAATCTCAGCTCCGCTTAAATAGCCCTGCTCAATAGCTTCAAGAGAGTTATCCTTTGTACCCTCACAGCCCGTGTGAGCAGTAACGGTAAATTTTTCAGGCAAAGTTACATCTTTGTGTTTGACATAGGTTATGTACCCTGCCGTTACTGCAATTCCTGCAGCTGCCACAAAAGCTGCGCCTAAAATCATCTTAGTACATTTCTTCATTTCATCATCTCCAAAAGAGAAATAATATTTTTATTTTAACAGATTAAAGTCAATAGGTCAAGAGAGTTTTGCTTTTTTAATGAAGCCGTCCTTCAATTATTCCGCTAAGGTGAGCATGCTCTTGCGTGGAAGACTTTTGGGCTTATCTGTTATTCAAAATCAAATTCGTCTTCGTTTTTCACTCTGAATATCTCGAAGACCTTCTCGAGAGTCTCATCATCCTGCACTCTCACATAAACCTCCTTGCCGTTCACACCCATAATACGGAAAATATCAACATATCCGTCAGCATCGAGAGGTGCAACAACAGCATATTCACAATTGTTATATAAAACTATATCGAGAAACTCATACTCCCCCGATACACCGTCTGTATCTGTAAAACGCACAGTAAAATCCAGTTCTTCATCCTTAAGCTGATTTAAAAGCTCTGACATAAAATTTCCTCCTTTGCCCTCAGGCAGGCTTCAATTTATTTTCCCATTTCCATTCTGTAGATTTCCTGACTTTCTATGTCGATGTTTTTAAGAAAAATCGGCGGAATGCCTGCATTGGCTGTAAGAGTCACAACAAAGGACTTGGCTATGGGAAAAAGTTCCTTGAAGGTCTCCACGTGAAGAAATTCCTTTTCAACATCCTTGAGTATTCTGAAAGCACCGTTAAGGACAAACTTCACGCTGATTGTGTCAGGCTTTTCCTTATCGAAAACCTCAACAGTCAGAGTGCCCTCACAGAACTGCTTCTGAGAATACTTCACATTGTATGATATTTTATTGCTGAAGCTCAGCTGCTCTTTGCCCTGAACCTTATTTTTGAATTCTACCTCGCTTATTTTATAAGCCTGCATTTCTACGCTTGCCATAATTACATCTCCTTTTTATAACCTTTACTTTAAAAATTCTGCAAAGCATATAAGCTCACGTGCATAGTTTTTAAGCCTTGATTTTTTCGGACTCGGCGCAGGTACTGTTGTAACCTCAAGTCCGCATTTTTTTGCAAGCAAGCTTGCTCTGAGCAGATGAAACTCACTTGAGAGCATAGCCACCCTGAGTTTTTCATCAGACATTTTATCTATAATTTCCATAGCATTTCTGAAGTTTTCCTGAGTAGTGGTTGAATTATCCTCAAGGATAATTCTTTCAAGCTCAATACCGCTTTTCACAAGTCCCTCACTGATTACCTTAGCCTCACTTTTATATTGATCCTCGTGGACTATACCTCCGCAGGCAATTGCAATGACAGTCGGGTTCTTTTTAAGATACTCTGCTGCCGCATCAATTCTCATCTGCAAGGTCTCTTCAGGCTCTTCTCCCCTTACTCTGCAGCCTAAAATCAGAAGCACATCGGGAGCTTCGGCAGTATTGCCCTTTGAGGCTTTGTATTCAGCTGCGGCAAAGGACAGAATACCCACAGCAGGAAGAACAAGAAATTTACCTATGCTCATTGTTATATCTCCATTCCTGAAATACTGTTTTTTCATATTTATTTAAGTATATCATAAAATAAACTATAGAAAAAGTGTTTTTTTATTATTTTTCAGTCAGGAGTAATTGTTATGTGTGGAATTATCGGTTATATAGGTAAAAATAACGCTGTGCCCTATCTTTTAGACGGCCTCAGAAAATTAGAGTACCGCGGTTATGACTCTTCGGGAATAGCCTTACTTAAGGCAAACGAAATATATGTCCTTAAACGTCAGGGTAAAATATCAGAGCTCGAAAAGGCCGTAAGTCCCTCTCTTTTTTCCTTTTGCGGTATCGGGCACACAAGGTGGGCAACCCACGGTGAGCCCTCGTCGAGAAACGCTCATCCGCATCTGAGTAAAAGCGGAATCTTTGCCGTAGTGCATAACGGCATCATAGAAAATGCACAGAACATAAAACAGAAGCTCTCAGAGGAGGGCTACGCCCTCATTTCAGATACGGACACAGAGGTCATAAGCCATCTTTTAGAAAGAAACTACCGCGGAGATCCCCTGCAGTGCATCTGTGACACAGTCAAAGAGCTTGAGGGTTCTTATGCTCTGGCAATTATTCACAAGGACTATCCCAAAACCATATTCTGTGCAAAAAAAGACAGTCCCCTGCTTATAAGCAAGTGCTCCGAGGGAAGCTTTGTCTTTTCCGACACCAATGCCGTGTCAAAATACTGCGACAGCTATTACAGCCTGAATGATTATGAGCTTGCCCGAATCACGGCAGATTCTGTCAGCTTTTTCGGCTACGACTGCAAGGCTATAGAAAAGTCTGTGAAAAAAATATCCCTGAAAAGTGACGACAGTGAGAAAAACGGCTTCCCCCACTATATGCTAAAGGAAATTTATGAACAGCCTCTCGCCTTCAGAAGCACCATAGAAGCATACTGTGACAACGAAGGCATAAGCTTTCCCTCAGTAAGACTGACCCAGAAGGAAGCGGACACCATCGACAGAATATACATCATCGGTTGCGGCTCGGCTTATCACGCAGGGGTTTACGGTAAATATATTATTGAAAAACTGACGGGCATCTGCACCTCTGCTGAAATAGCCAGCGAATTCCGTTACGGCAGTGTACCTCTCGGGGAAAACAGCCTTGTTATTATTATAAGCCAGAGCGGTGAAACCGCCGACTCCCTTGCGGCTCTTGACTTAAGTCTGAAGAAGGGCGCAAAGGTTATCAGCATCGTCAATGCCGAAGGCAGCACCATGGCGGAAAAATCCCCTATGCTCATTTATACAAAGGCGGGCAAAGAGGTTGCCGTCGCAACAACAAAGGCTTATCTTTGTCAGATAGGTGTGATGTATCTCTTCGGGCTTTATCTTGCCGGAAGAAAGGGTGGACTCTCCGCCACCGGCCACGGCTCAGTGCTGAAAGAAATCTTAAATCTTTATAAGGACATAGAGGCTGAGCTTCGTTCAAACGAGGAGCTTTCTGCTACGGCTGACATACTGCATAATGCCGAGCATATTTATTTCATCGGCAGACATACGGACTATGCTCTGGCTCTTGAAGGCTCACTCAAACTCAAAGAAATCAGCTATATTCACTGTGAGGCATACCCCGCAGGCGAGCTTAAGCACGGCACAATCTCACTTATAGAAAAGGATACACCTGTTATTGCCGTATGCCTGAGAAAAGATATTCTGAAGAAAACCATCAGCGGAATAAAGGAGGCAAAAGCAAGAGGTGCTGATGTTATAGTGCTGACAAAAGAGGAGTTCAGAAATCATTTTGAGGAAAACGATAAGGTGCTGACGGTAAAATCCGGCTGCAGTGATGACCTTTCACCTATACCCGGCGTTATTCATTTACAGCTTCTCAGCTATCATACTGCTGTAAGGCGTGGCTGCGAGGTGGATAAGCCGAGGAATCTTGCCAAATCAGTAACTGTTGAATAGAGGCAGGCGGCTCCATTACCGGACGAAGTCCGGTACGGCTACTCTGTAGCCGCAAAATCGCGCAGCGATTTTATGGAGCCGCCGCAACCCACCATCCACCTCAGCTCCGTCCATAAAAAGTCCTCTTCTTTTATTGAATTTTATGTTAATTCAGTTGAATTTTTATCGCCGATAAGGTATAATTCAAGAGAATGGATTATTATGATTATTTTCAGGGAGTGAAGTTAAAATGTCTGATATTAATTTTACCGTTACCGAGCGCGGTTATGAAATTACAGAAGTAAATAAATACATCACTATGATACAGCAGGAATACGCAAATGCCGTAGCCTGGGGTGAAGAAATGGAAAGAAGATATGAGGAACTCAAAAAGAGCATTGACGATTACGGTCTTTACTTCACAATCAGTGAGGAAAACCAGAACGAGGTAATTTCCAACATCTTCACCGAGCTTTCAAAAACCGTTGCCCAGTCCAAGGCAGACGCAGAACGCAAAAGCCGTGAGATTATCGAATATGCAAACAAGCAGGCCAGAGAAATCAAGCGTCAGGCAATGGAAAACTCCGTTGAAATCAGAACACAGAATACAACCATAATGAATAACCTTAAAGCAGTTAACGAGATGATAAGTGTAGTTGTGGAAAAAGGACTTCAGTATTAAGTTGCTTTTTGACACCATAACAAAGGAAGTGATATAAATTGGCTAACTACAGACCTAAAAGCCTGAGTGAACTCAATAACGTTTATGATAAAGCTATGCGTGCCGAAAGAGCCATAAAGGAAGGCTCGGACATGCTCAGCACCCCCTCGGCAGAGTCTGCTCCCGAAAGTGAAAATATATTTAAGCAGCTGGAAAACAAAGCCGCTGAAGCTCAGAAAAACCAGGTTTTTGACCCGGATATTACCAACATTGCCAATGACTTTCTCAAGCGCTATGCTCAACCCGAGAAGCCTAAGGCTGCTCCCAAGGAAATCAAGCGTCCGGCACCAAGCATTCAGATTTACCACAAGCCTGTAAAAGATCAGCCGGAAATATCCGGAGATGTACCCCTTAATATGGCTGACAGCCTTGCGGAGGACATTCCTCCCCTTGAAGCTCCTGTGCACAAGCCGGCTCCGAAAATGCCTGAGACACGGATTGTAAAGCCTGAAATCAAGGCTTGTGAAGCATCTGACGCAACACAGACAGTCAAATTGCCTGTTACTCCCGAAGTGAAAGAGCCTGCCGTACAGAAGGCTCCAAAGGCAAAGCAGACACCTGCTAAAGCTAAGGCTCCCGCCGTTGACCACACTCCCCGTCCTGCGGCTTCAAGAGTGCGTATCACAAGCACCGAAAGAAGCGAGCTTATGGAAGAATATATGAGAGTTATGTCTGACGATGATGACGAGCCTTCATTCAGAAGACCCAAGTTCAACTTCTTTAAAAAGAAGAAAAAATACGAAGAGGATGACACAGAAGCATCCGCAGACCTTTACGAAGAGCTTTCAGAAGAAGATGAATATGAGGACTCTGCCGAAGAAATTCCCGTGGTGCCCTATGACTCTTCCGATGTGAAATTCACTGACGAATATTCATCTTCGCCTGCAAACGAAGACGAAGCTCCCAACTCTGAGGCTATGAATCTTTACGATTACATAGAAGAGGACTTTGATTATGACGAGGATTCTGAAGACGGCTATCTTAATATGTCCTTTGACGATAAGGCTGAAACTTCAGAGGAGATTTCTCCCACAGAATCAGCCGAGCCCGAAGAAGTATATGAGGAAGCAATCGAAGAAGCACCTACAGCTGAAGAAGCAGAAAGCATCATCGAAGCTGAAGAAGAGCTCATAGCTGAAGCTGAGGAATATGCTTGCGGGGAATCAGAACAGCAGATTGCTGACGAAACTCCTGAAGAAGCTATTGAAGACATATATCCCGTAGAAGCAGAGAGCCTTTCCGAGGAAACAGAGGATGTTATTTATCCTACCGAGGACACCGAAGAGGCTGAAGCTGTTATAAACCCCGAGGAAATCCAGGTAAATCCCACAGCAGGTATGGTATTCGAGGATATCTTCTCCGTAAGTGACGAGAACAAGAGAAGTCATACGGGTGGTAACTGGAATGAGTTTTTCGGTGAAGAGACTCCCGAGGACACTCCCTCTGAAAATGAAGAGGCAGAGGTCATTAAGGAAGAAATCCCCTCATACGAGCAGGTGGATGCTCCGTCCGAGGAAGAGAAAGCCGTTTCGGCAGACCTTCAGAAGGAGACTACTCCCTCAAACGACGGCAAAGACGAGCTTGTATATGAAAGAATCGTCGACGATGAAACTGCAGAGGACTATCCTGAAGAGGATTATGATGAACACGATAACGCCAACGAGGAAGAGGACTTTGAAAAGCCTTCAAAAAAAATCTTCCTTAAAATCCTTATGGTTCTCGGAGTTATTATCTGTCTTGTCGGTGCAGTGGTTTCAGTATTTGTCTCTTCCACTATGGATATCGACTCAGGCAACCTTTTCTCAGAAAAATACAGAGCCTTTACTGCTCCTGATACTATTGAAGCCTTCGGAATATCAGAGGGTGACCTTATTATCACAGAAAACATCTTCGCCCAGACCGACAACCTTTTTGTTTATCTCAACAATGATGACAACTCTTACAGAATAGGCAAGGTTACCTCCAATACATCTAATCTCATAGGTGACTATCTTTATATAACCGAAACTAAGGATGGCGTACAGCTGATAAACCGTGACACCAGCAAGGGTGTAATAACTGCCGTACACAGCGGAATCGGTTCCCTTATGTCAGCGATATGCGATTACGGTATTTTCATCGCTGCGGCTCTTGTTATTTTTGCCGTGGCTCTGATTATCTGCCTTGCACTTCTTATGATAAAACAGCGCCGTTATAATGAAGCTGCTGCCATCTATGACAATCCTGACAAGCTCAGAAGCCACGATGATGACAGTGACGATTCATCAGATGATAATGACGATGATAACGAATTCTATAATGACTATGATACTGACGGTATCGAGCAGGGTCTCTTCAGCAGTATTTGATTATAATTTTGTAACAAATATGTCAATTTGGTTACTTTCACAATTATCATTTGACTTTTTAAAAATAGTGGTGTAGAATAATAGTGCAACATAGTTTTGTTGCACTATTTTTATTTTTGTCATAAAACATAATCCGCAGAAAGGATTCACAGTCGAAGGTCGACTGTATCGGATAAACAATATGGAAAACAACAGAAAAAAAGTACTGCTTGTTGTCAACCCCTGTGCAGGCAAAACCAAGTCAAGAATCAGCGCTGACGATATTATAGATAAGCTTTCAGAGGACAACTTTGAATTCACCACAAGAGCAACCACTTGCCGTGGCGATGCTACAAACATTGTTAAAAACGAGCTTATGGATCACGATATGGTTGTTTGCTGCGGCGGTGACGGCACCCTTAACGAAACAATCAACGGTGTAATGGATTTGCCCCGCCGTGCACCTATAGGCTATATTCCTTCAGGCACAACCTGTGACCTTGCCACAACATTAGGTATCCCTAATGACGTAAATGTTGCTGCCGATGTCATTATGAAGGGCAATATAAACGACTATGATATCGGTCTTTTCAACAACAGATATTTCTCTTATATAGCTTCCTTCGGTGCATTTACAAAGAACTCCTATTCAACCCCTCAGAAGCTCAAGAACCGTTTCGGTCACGCTGCCTATGTTCTTGAAGCAGCAAAGGAAATCAAGGATATTCACGGCACACACTTAAGAGTTGAGTATGACGGCGGTATAGTTGAGGGAGATTTCTGCTTCGGCTCAATTTCAAACTCCGCTTCAATTGCAGGTATGTTCAAGCTCAGAGAAGAGGATGTAAAGCTCAACGACGGTATTTTTGAGGTTTTCCTTGTCCGCAAAATGGGTCTTCCTAATCTCGCAAGAACAATCTTAGAGGTTAAGAAACAGATTTACAATCCCGACAGAGTTGTTTATCTCAGAACAAGTAAGCTGAGACTTACCTCACCCAACGAGGATTTAAGCTGGACCCTTGACGGTGAGTTCGGCGGAACCCACAGAGAAGTTATGGTTCATATTCTTGAAAGAGCCGTAAAACTCTACACTCCTGAGAATCCTCTCTTCATCAAACATTCTATGAACAATGACGCTGACACAGCTCCTGAAGTCAGTGAAACCGAAACAAAAGCATAAGCCTGAACAGTGCTATGGGATAAACCTCGTAGCACTGTTTTTTTATTGGAAAAATATATTTCAATAAAAAGTAAATGATTTTTTAATAAATTATTGACAAAATCAGAATTATAGTATATACTATGTTCGTAGTAGGAATAGTATAGATAAGGAGGATGTACATGGATTGGGTTGAATTTTTTAAAATTCTTGCTGATTTTATAATGAAATTAGTTGCATTCTTTAAAAGTTCTGATGGCGCAGAAGCTATCTCAATAATTGAATGATTTTTTAAAATATAAAAGAGTCTGTCCCTTTAATGGGTGCAGACTCTTTTTGTATATACAGACCGTCTGAAAGACAGTATTATTTAATTAAAGCCTCGTCGCAACAATATGCAAAAATCACCGGTATGCATCAGCATTACCGGTGATTACACTTTTTATAAAGCTTTTTTCTGTTTTAAGAGCGTCTTAACCGCCAGACAAATTATTTACCGGGGCCGTAGTTAAGCTGATCACCAATATTAGCAAACATATCGCCGCAGCATACAAACTCTTTTTTGAACAGTGAATTGAGAAGGTTGAGAATACCTACCCATACAGGCTTGAAGACTGTGTGACAGATACAGTTACAAGGTTCGCCAAGATCGGTAGTAAGCTCAATTTTAATACTACCGGGATAGTACTTATCTGCAACTTTTTTATCTTCTATAATAAAGCCTGCTGTCTTTTCTCCGCCATAACCTGTCGCTGTTACTGTTACAGTGTAGCTTTTGCTATAAGAAACGTCGAACTCAATATAATATTCTTCCTTTTCTGCATCATAGTGCTTTTCATCGCTGCTATGAAGCTCAGCATAACCGATTCCCTTACCGGCGTCATCTACAACCTGAATCTTAATCTTAGTGGGATGGTTGAATCCGTCATCCTTAAACCAGACAGTTACAGGAAGCTTATAATATCTTGCCACCTTGTAGAACTGAGGTACAAGGGCAATGTGGTCAATCTGGGTATTGTCAAGAGTACCGTAAGGAAGAGTGATTGCCTTAAGATCTACAACATAATTGTTACGTGCAGGAATAAGCCATTTGCCTGTGGGCTCATAGAAATATTCCGCATCAAAGTGTTTGTAAACATTAAGATCGATTGTGGGACCATAGACCGGATACTTTCTGTCAGAGCCTGTACCGGAAATTGTAACAGTATCTTTTACGTTTTTGTTGATATGTACATACTCGCCGTCTTCATTCAAAGTGTAGTACATAAAGTTATACTCTTTGAGCTTGTAGTTGTAATCAGCCATAAAACTGACTTCATCGTAAATATTCTCAAGATTTACAGTTTTATTTGCAAGATTTTCCTTAGCATATTTCCAGCCCTTGAATGTGTATACATATTCTGCATTGTCAGGCTGACCGGGCTCCTCACCCTTATATGCTACCTGCTGAATACCGTGAGCTACCTCTGTTTTATATAAAAGAGTACCATCATAGTTATAGAATTTAACCAGATGCTTGACGTTTGTATCACCGGCAAAAACAGCATTGTAATTATAATCAGCAGGTGAATCGGCTCCAACGACAACCACCGACTTTGCAGCACCTACTAAATCACTGCCTAAAGTCACATCGAAATGCAGGTATTCACCGTTTTTACTTTTAGCCTTATCTTCCTCGACCCAGCCCATAAACAGATAGTTTGCATATTTCTTGTCTGCCATACGGACAGGAATAACTTTACTTGAAACCTTTACGGTATCTTCACCTGTAGGATATTCTACATAAAATACCTCTTCTGCCACAGATTTATAAGCTGCCTTGCCTGAATCTCTTGCTACGAGATCAGTATAAGGGCAGAAGGCCTGGCTTTCAAATTTAACTGCAACAAAGTCATTAATAAAGCTGACCTTACAGTATTTTATTACATTGTGATCCTTATCGTTTTCAGCCTCTGAATAACCGCAACCTCTTGAGCACTTGAGAATCTGCATATAATACTCTTCTGCACCGGTAACCTTCACATACTTGTCAGATACCAGAATATGCTTCAGAGAATCCTTCACATCAATTTTACCCCAGAGCTCTCCACAAGTACCGCAAAGGATTTCTGTATAGCCCTTAGCATTACACTGAGGCTCATATTTTGCACCGTATTTGGGAACTCTTTCTGTTCCTTTACCGTCTTCTCCTTTACAGGTATCGCTCTTACAAATAATTGTGTCGGGCATTACTGTAACAGTTTCCGCTGATGCCACAACTAATGTAGCAACCATCATAGTTGCAACTAAAAGCATAAGCATCAGACACTTTTTTATTGATTTTCTCATGTTATACCTCCTACAGGTTTTTGACTTATAACAAATTGCTTGCCACAAAATATAGACAATATGACAAAACATAACTCTACATATACTATAATATATTTTTTTAATTTAAAAGTCAACATTTTCGAAAAACATTAACACAAATTACACGATTTAATCACTTAATTTACGGATCGCTCTCACAAAGTATGTTCCGTCACTGTTTACGCCTAAGGTTATCTTCATATATTTGCCCGGCTCGGGTGAAACCATATTACCCTGACTGTCCTGCTGCCAATCATCGGAATGAAGATACCCTACCGTAAGCTCCACACTGCCGCTTTTTTCTGTGGCATCTGTTACCTTGGGTGTGTAGATAGGTGTAATGCCTGTAATGGGAATAATATATGCCTTTTTCTTTTCGCTGTATCTGAAATCGATACCGCCGCCGTCAACACCCGAATGAATCACCTTGACCTCCGTACCGAAAAGAGAGGCGAATTTTTCTTCAACCTCTTTTGCAGGCAGAAGCATTCCGTCATCGGTATATTCATATTTATCAGGTGACGGATTGCCGTCAAGAATTGACCATATTGCAATACTCACAAGCTGACCCGGATCTGCAACGGTTATATCGTCAAAGGTATCAGGGTCGTTCATTATAACAGGAGCGATGAATTTTTCATAGGCACTGTATTTTTCCGCATTTTTCTCGCTGACAGACCTGTCAATATGCTGCATTGCCGTAATAACAAGAGAAGCTGCACCAACAAAAGCAAGCACAAGAACTAAAAGTCCCACAATAAGATTAGGTTTTGAGCGTTTCTTTTTCAATATGTCACCACCAATATAATAATGAAGCGTAGCTTAAATTCATGGCGAAGCCAATTCATGCCGTAAGGCAATTCATGGTGAAGCCAATTCATGACCGCAGGTCAATTCATTCACAAGGCAATATTTAATTATTACAACTGTTTTTCTTTGCAGGGCGTTGCCCCGCACCCCACAAACTTTTATAAAAGTTTGACAAAACTTTGCTTGCTTTTATCTCACTTGGCCTTCACCTGAAATGATATACTTCATACTTGTCAGCTCAGGAAGACCTAAGGGTCCTCTTGCGTGAAGCTTCTGAGTGGAAATGCCTATCTCTGCGCCAAAGCCGAATTCTCCGCCGTCGGTAAATCTTGTTGATGCATTGACGTACACTGCTGCCGCATCCACCTGAGAGGTGAACTTTTTCTGAGCGAAATAGTTGTTGGTTACAATGCACTCACTGTGTGAGCTTGTATATTTCATAATATGCTCAATAGCTTCATCTATATCACTGACAACCTTAACACTGATTTCATAGGCAAGGTACTCTTTAGCATAGTCCTCTTCAGTTGCAATTATAACATCGGGGATAATTTTTGCAGTTTCCTCATCGCCGTGAATTATAACATTCTTTTCATCAAGCTTAGCCTTAATCATCGGCAGAGCCTCTTCGGCAATATCCCTGTGAATAACAAGGCTTTCGCAGGCGTTGCAGACACTGGGTCTTGAGGTTTTGGCATTGAAGATAATCTCAGCTGCCATATTGAGGTCAGCGTCCTTATCAACATAAATATGACAGTTACCTGTGCCTGTTTCAATTACAGGTACTGTAGCATTGGCAACGCAGGATTTTATAAGACCTGCACCGCCTCGGGGAATAAGCACATCAACATAATCATTCATTTTCATAAGGGCTACAGCGCTGTCACGTGAGGTATCCTCAACCAGCTGAATGCAATCCTCGGGCAGTCCTGCCGAAGCGATAGCTTTTCGCATAATCTGAGTCATAGCCTTATTGGAGTTGATAGCTTCCTTGCCACCGCGTAAGATTACACAGTTGCCCGACTTAAGGCAAAGGGCAGCAGCATCAACGGTAACATTGGGTCTTGCCTCAAAGATAACGGCAATAACACCAAGGGGCACTGTCACCTTTTCGATGAGAAGTCCGTTGGGTCTTTTTGTGCCGCTGACAACCTTACCGCAGGGATCATCGAGAGATGCCACCTGAAGCACTGCCTCACTGATAGCCCTGATTCTCTGCGCATTGAGGCTGAGTCTGTCAATCATACTGTCGCTCATGCCGTTATTACGGGCATTTTCTATATCGGTTTTGTTGTTTTCTTCTATGTAAGCTGTGTTTTCAATAAGAGCCTTAGCAATAGCCTCAAGTGCCTTGTTTTTCATTTCGCTTGTGGCTGTCATAAGTACTCTGCCGGCTTTCTTTGCGCCGACACCTAATTGTGTAAGCATTGGGGATTCTCCTTTATTTTATCTCAAAGATAACACTGTCTGACGGCTGAAGAGTTGCATAAAGCTTTCCGCCGACAGCTTTTTTTGTTTTGCCTGTAAACAGGTCTGTTGCTACTGCATTTTCGGGCATATCAAAGCTCATCGTCTTAACTGCCACCTTGCTGTAGTTGAACATTGCCACATAGGTACTGCCCTCATTTTCGAGGATAAACATATCAGCAGCATAGGGGCAATCGGCACTGAGTACTGCTTCAAAGGGTTTGCCGATTTTCAGCACCTCTATAAGCTTTTCATTAGTGAGAAGCTCATTATATCTTTCAAAGGCTTTATCAGTATCCTTGGCAGGATTTACAAAGTTATCACCTGTAAGGAAGCTTCCGCCTGTAACAATGCCTGAAAGGAGTCTGCTTCTTGCGGCTCTTTCGTTTGCCTTGCCGTCTTTACCCCATACAACGATATGGTCGGGGTCAATCCAGTCATAGAGCTCGCTTTCCCAGAAGCCGTAGGTAAGTGAGTTCATCATATACTCGGTTTCGTTGATTTTATAATATGTGTCGCAGCACATACGTCTGCCGTTAGCATAATTATAAGGGAAGATAGGAGCCATTGAAAGGTTGATGAACACATCATCACCGAGAATTTCAGCTACCTTGCCCATAGCATAGTTATAGGCCTGGATGCCTGTCTGAATGCTCTTATCGTAGTAGTCACCCTCAAGGGAGCCGTGTACAAGGAAATCGAGCTTGATATATTTAAAGCCGCAGCTCATAAGCTTTTCAAGCTGATTTTTGAAGTGGAGATATGTTGCGGGATGGGTAACATCCATAGGATAGCAACCGTCAATATCGTTGCCGTAATAGGTGCCGTCTGTCTTTTTAAGGCGGATATCGTTATATGGAATATCGGTACCGGGGACATTGTTGACCTGCATACCGTATTCATCCCACCAGAGAATAAAGGGTGAAGAATATATGCCTGCAACCTGACCGTTAGCCTCGCAGTGCTCGACAAAAGCACGAAGCTGGTCCATTGACATATTATCCCAATAGGAGTCAAGGTTGACATAGACAACGTTTTCTTCATCTTTCCAGTTGCTCTGGAAGTTTTCTTTTATGTAATCTGAGGTTGCAATAGCATTCTCATAGCTTATATCACTCTGAATTGAGCCCCAGCTGTTCCAGCCGATAGGGTTACCAACGCTTACAGATGCACGCTTTGCTGTGAAAGTGGTATTGATTCTTGCAAACTCATTCATACCATCTTTCCATTTATCATAAAAGCCTACAAAGAAAGTAGCAGAGGATATGCTTTCCCCGTGGACTGTGCCGTGGGGAGACTGATCTCTTGTGAGAGGTGTATTTGCACCTGAGTAAACATAAACCTCGTCAATAGCTGCAGCCTTGCTTTTATATTCAACTGCTGATTTCCAGGTGTCGTGAGTGACGGAGCCGATAATAAGTCCGTCTTTATTGTCGGGAGTAAAGAATGCACCTACCTCGTGAGCAAGGGCATCCTCCATAACAGATGCAGTTTCAAACTTTGCCCAGCCGTCATTATCAAAAGGAACCTTCAGGAAGTTAGTGTAGCGTGGGTTTGCATTCTGAAGCCTGCCCTGTCTTATAACTATGGGAGCTATATAATTTGATGCCACCTCACCCTCGTAAGCTGTAAGCTCAGTGCTTACAAGAAAATACCTTGTGCCCTCATAAAAGGTGAAGTGCTGTTTCATTGTGGGCTTATCCGAATCGGTGAGAGTTGCAGTGATTTTCACGCCCTCACCTCTTATGTCGCTTATCTGCTCTTTCTGCACGTCAAAAGCACTGTAGTCGGCAGAAGATATTGTTTCACCGTCAATTTTTGCTTCGCTGACGGCATCTGAAAACATAGTATTCCCCTTTAAGCTCAGAGCAAAACTGCCGTTTTCATAACTGAAACCGTAATCGCCGACCTTAAGCATAAGCTCCTCCTCTTTAATTTCGGGCAAAGTTACTGCTGACGGTATGCTTTTCGGCACAACACCAAGCATAGTTATGAGAGAAAAAAGAAGTGCAAGAAACTTAGATAAACCGTCCATAAGTATTCTCCTTTATTTTGCTGTAAAGAGTGTTCCGACACTGTGGCCGTCGATAAGCTTATAAATATCCTGAGGTGCTGTGCCGTTCATCACAACGGTGGGAATGCCTGCCTCGGTGGTAATTTCTGCCGCGTGGATTTTGGTTATCATACCGCCTGTGCCTCTGTTGCTACCTGCACCGCCACAGAGAGCCTTTATATCATCGTTTATTTCTTTTACAACAGGGATAAGTCTTGCATCGGGGTTTTCGTTGGGATTATCGTCGAAAAGTCCGTCAATATCTGAGAGGATAATAAGCGCATCAGCCTTGATGAGCCTTGCAACAATAGCTGAAAGTGAGTCATTATCACCGTAGACAATTTCTTCTGTTGCAACACTGTCATTTTCGTTTATGATGGGTACTGCCCCGTATTCGAAGAGCTTTTCGAAAGTGTTTTCGAGGTTTTCTCTTCTCTTGTCGTTTTCGATATCGCTCTTTGTAATGAGAAGCTGACCTGTCTTTACTCCGTTTTCACCAAAGTGCTTATCATACATAAACATAAGCTCACACTGGCCTACTGTTGCAGCAGCCTGTCTGCCTG
>JAZQUF010000156.1:0-18220 GCA_045631165.1 Acutalibacteraceae bacterium | reverse complement strand
AATAAACGTTATCTGCATCAAACTTCTTAACCTTATCCGGTACTTCGATTTTTGTTGTAGTTTTTACAAAGTCAGAAACGGTGCCGTAAAGCTTTTGGCCTTCATCGTTGTTGTAACTCTGGACTGCAAAATAATAGGTTTCACCCTCGTCAAGTCCGCTTATCTTACATTCGGTATCCTTTACGTTTTTTATAAAGGTATACTTTTCCTTGGTGGGTGAGTAGTAGAACACTGCGTAAGCATCACAATCCCTGACCTTATCCCAGCTGAGAGTCACGGTAGTGGTGCCGGGCTTAGCTTTGAGGGATTCAACCTGAGACGGTGCTGAAGCAGCGAGGCAAAGGGATGTAAATAAGCAGAGCATTAATGCAGTTGCAAGTATATATAAGCTGCACTTCTTAAGTGAAAAAAACTCCATTCCTTATACCTCCTTCTTCTCAAGATTTATGTGAATTATACCATAAATGTAATAATTTTACAGCTCCACTGTGGTTAGTATAGCACCCGAATGTAAAAAGTATGTGAAATTTAGGGGGTAAAATGAAAAAAATCTGAAAAAAATTTATAATAGTTGTAAAAAATGAAGAAAAATGCTATAATACACCTATAAATTTTAGGACGGTGAAGAAATGTTATCTGTAGTTATGGCGGTATATAAAGGCGATAAATATATTTATGAGCAGCTTACATCTGTCCTTTCTCAGCTGAGCTACGGTGATGAGGTCATCGTTTCTGATGACAGACCCGGAGAAATCACCGAAATTATTGTAAAACGTATAGCTGCTACAGACAGCAGAGTTATATGGGTTGAGGGAAAAGGCAAGGGTGCCAATGCAAACCTCGTAAATGCAATACGCCACTGCAAGGGTGACAAGATTCTTTTCTGTGACTGCAAGGATGTATGGCTCCCCGATAAGGTCAAAAGGGTGACGGAGGCCTTTGAAGACGGTGCAGATTTAGTTATACACAATGCATATATCACTGACGAAAGCCTTATGATAAAGGAATACTCATTCTTTGAAAAGTATGGTGTAAACAAAAATCCGTTGGCAAATATTTTAAGAAATACCTTTCTTCTGAGCTGTATGGCAGTTGACAGAAGACTCCTAAGAAGAATTATGCCCGTTCCGAGAAGTATACCCGTTGTTGCTCAGTGGATCGGAATTATTGGATGTATTTACGGAAATGTAAAGCTTATTGATATACCGCTTATGTATTGCAGAGTCGGCAAAGGAAAAGGCGACAGCCTCGAACATTCTCTCAAGAACAGTGGCAGAGGAAGAAGTGTGCTTATAAGCAAGCTTTATAAACGGATTGTTTTCGGAAACGGATGATAAAAGCTATTTATTAAAGACAGCAGATACCTTTAAGGTTTAATCTGCTGTTTGCTTTTTTATAGGGTAATGCAGGCGAGGATGGGGCTCCATCAAATCGCCTCGGGGCGATTTGCAGCGACCTTGTCGCTGTGCCAAAGCAATTGCTTTGGCTATGGAGCCCCCGTTCCCCGTAGCAGCTTGTCCTCGTTTAATTTTTATCTTTAATTATTTTTTTCATTGACTTGGAAGAGATAATATTGTATAATTTTAGTTAATATCGGTACAATCGGTATATATAGTATGAGGAAAATGGAGGAATAAAAATGGGCTATTTATCAGATATTGAAATCGCTCAGCAGTGCCGTATGAAGCACATTACTGAAATCGCTGAAAAAGCAGAGGTTCTGCAGTACATAGAGCAGTATGGTAACTACAAAGCTAAAATAGATCTTTCACTTTTAGCGGATGCAAAAGATAAGCCTGACGGTAAGCTGATACTTGTTACAGCTATCACACCTACACCGGCAGGTGAGGGTAAAACAACAACTACTATCGGTCTTGCTGATGGTATGAGCCGTATAGGTAAAAAAGTAACAGTTGCTCTTCGTGAACCTTCTCTCGGTCCTGTGTTCGGCGTCAAGGGTGGTGCAGCAGGTGGCGGATATGCCCAGGTAGTACCTATGGAAGATATCAACCTCCATTTTACCGGTGATTTCCATGCTATCACAAGTGCAAACAATCTTCTTGCTGCTATGATAGATAATCATATTCAGCAGGGTAACCAGCTAAATATAGATGTTCGTCGTATAACCTGGAAGCGTTGTCTTGATATGAACGACAGACAGCTTCGCTTTATCGTAGACGGACTCGGCGGTAAGATAAACGGTACTCCCCGTGAAGACGGCTTTGATATCACCGTTGCAAGTGAAATTATGGCTGTGCTCTGCCTTGCAAATTCAATCACAGATCTTAAAGAAAGACTCAGCCGTATTGTTATCGGTTATAATTTCAAGGATGAGCCTGTTACCTGCGGTGAAATCGGTGCAGCAGGTGCTATGACTGCTCTTCTCAAGGATGCGCTCAAGCCAAACCTTGTTCAGACTCTCGAGGGTACCCCGGCTTTTGTACACGGTGGCCCCTTTGCTAATATTGCTCACGGTTGTAACAGTGTTATTGCTACAAAGACAGCACTTAAAATGGGTGACTACGCTATCACTGAAGCAGGCTTTGGCGCTGATCTCGGTGCTGAAAAATTCCTTGATATCAAATGTCGTATGGCAGGTCTGACTCCTTCGGCTGTAGTTATGGTTGCAACTATCCGTGCTCTTAAGATGCACGGCGGTCTTGCTAAAACTCAGCTTGGAGAAGAAGATTTAGTGGCTCTGGAGAATGGTATTCCCAATCTTCTCAGACACGTTTCAAACATCAAAAATGTATATAAGCTGCCTTGTGTTGTTGCGGTTAACCGTTTCCCCACAGATACTGATAAGGAAATAGACTTCGTTATCGAAAAGTGTAAGGCTCTTGGCGTAAATGTTTGTCTTTCAACTGTATGGGCAGATGGCGGTAAGGGTGGTGAAGAACTTGCCAGAGAGGTTGTACGTCTTTGCGAAGAAGAAGACAACTCAGGCTTCAGCTTCTCATATAATGCAGAGGACACAATTGAAAAGAAGATTAAGGATATCGTAGTAAATGTTTACGGCGGTGAAGATGTTGCATTCCTGCCTGCAGCTAAAAAGCAGATTGCAAAGCTGACAGAAATGGGCTACGGAAATCTTCCCATCTGTGTTGCCAAGACACAGTACAGCTTTTCTGATGACCCAACCAAGCTTGGTGCTCCCGAAGGCTTTACAGTAACTGTAAGAAACGTTAAGGTAAGTGCCGGAGCAGGCTTCATAGTTGTTCTTACGGGTGACATTATGACAATGCCCGGTCTTCCCAAGGTGCCTGCAGCTATGAAGATTGACGTTGATGCAGACGGCAAGATTACAGGACTGTTCTGATATATAAAACAAAGTTATAAGAGCGACCCGTTTTGGTCGCTCTTTCTTTTTCAGGTGTGCGGAAGAGGTAAGAACGGGGCTCCATAGCCGAAGCCCCGAGGGCTTCGGCTCAGCGACACAAGGTGTCGCTGTAAATCGCCCGGGGGCGATTTAACGGAGCCCCTCAGCCGGTATTTATCCGGGTGTAAACTTTTATATATAATGTAATATTTTTACTTGACATCGAACAAGATATTTTATATAATATTAAACTGACAGTTTATAATCAAAATCAATTTACGAAAGGAAGATATACAATGGCACAGGAAATTCTCCTTACTTCTGCCGGTCTTAAAGAACTAGAGGCTGAACTCGAGGATTTAAAAGTAAGAGGCAGACAGGAAATCAAAGAAAAAATTCAGGTAGCTCTTTCATTCGGTGACTTATCAGAAAACAGCGAATACGAAGAAGCAAGAAACGACCAGGGTAAACTTGAGGCTCGCATCAGCGAAATCGAGGCTATTCTTTCAATGGCTAAAATCATTGACGAAGATGCACTCAGCACCGACATCATCCAGATGGGCTCAAAGGTAACAATCAAGGATATAGAATACGGTGATATCTATAAATATCAGATTATCTCCTCAACATCAACTTCAAAGGATAAGGGTGTTGACTACCTCACAAGTGACGAGTCTCCCGTTGCTAAGGCTCTTATCGGTCACGCTGTAGGTGACATCGTTGAAGTCGAAGCACCTATCGGCTTCATTAAGTACGAAGTAATCGAAATCAATAAGTAATTCCCTGAAAGGAAGTAAACATATGTCAGAAGAAAAGAATGTAGTTCTTCCCGAAGAGGAAGTACAGCAGGATGTCAACGAGCTTCGTCAGGTACGTGTAGACAAGCTTGAGGCTATGCAGGCAGCAGGCAAGGATCCTTTTGTTATCACTACCGCTGATCAGCAGGCTCATACAGCAGACCTCATAAAGAAGTTCGAAGAAATAGAGAAGCACGCTCAGGAAAATGAAATTCCTGCTGAAGAAGTTGAAGTAATCAACACATCAATCTGCGGTAGAATTATGGCTTGGCGTGATATGGGTAAGGCTAACTTCATCGTTGTAGAAGATAAGTCAGGCAAAATCCAGGTTTATGTTCGTATCAATGACATCGGCGAAGAAGCTTTTGCTGAGTTCAAGAAATGGGATATCGGTGATATCGTAGAAGTAAAGGGCTTCATCTTCAGAACAAGAAGAGGCGAAATTTCACTTCACGCTAAGGAAATCAGACTTCTTACAAAGTCACTTCTTCCTCTTCCCGAAAAGTTCCACGGCCTTACAAACACAGAAACAAGATATCGACAGCGTTATCTTGACCTTATCGTTAACCCCGAAGTTAAGGATACTTTCATCAAGCGTTCACTTATCGTAAGAGAAATCAGAAGATATCTCGACTCACAGGGCTTTATCGAGGTTGAAACACCTATGCTCGTTTCGAACGCAGGCGGTGCAGCAGCAAGACCCTTCGAGACACACTTCAACGCTCTTAATGAAGATCTTAAGCTCAGAATTTCACTCGAACTTTACCTCAAGAGACTTATCGTTGGTGGTATGGAAAGAGTATACGAAATCGGCAGAGTATTCCGTAATGAAGGTCTTGACACAAGACACAACCCCGACTTTACACTTATGGAGCTCTATCAGGCATACACTGACTACCACGGTATGATGGATCTTACAGAAAATCTTTATCGTCACGTTGCTCAGACTGTTCTTGGTACTACCAAAATTGTTTACAACGGTATTGAAATGGATCTTGGTAAGCCCTTCGAAAGAATCACAATGGTTGACGCTGTTAAGAAGTATGCAGGTGTTGACTTCAATGAAATCAAGACAGATGAAGAAGCTAAGGCTCTTGCTAAGGAAAAGGGCATCGAGTTTGAGGCAAGACACAAGAGAGGCGACATTCTTAACCTCTTCTTCGAAGAATTTGTTGAGCATCACCTCATTCAGCCTACATTCCTTATGGATCACCCCGTTGAGATTTCACCTCTTACAAAGAGAAAGCCTGAGAACCCCGACTACGTTGAACGTTTCGAGTTCTTTATGAATGGTTGGGAAATGGCAAACGCTTACTCAGAGCTCAACGATCCCATCGATCAGAGAGAACGTTTCAAGGCTCAGGAAGAGCTTCTCAAGCAGGGCGATGACGAAGCTAACACCACAGACGAAGACTTTATGACAGCTCTTGAGTACGGTATGGCTCCCACAGGCGGTATCGGTTTTGGTATCGACAGAATGGTTATGCTTATGACCGACTCATCAGCTATCCGTGATGTACTTCTCTTCCCCACAATGAAGTCATTGGATAAATAAATCTCCCGAAAGCCCAGTAAAATCAAGGGCTCCGAGAGATAGCAAAAATCTAAACAGTCGGTTTTACGACAAATTTACGACAAATGAATATGTGATATAGCAAAGAGGATGGCTTAGGCTGTCCTCTTTTTTGTTTGTGGATGGATTTTTATTGAAAGGTACAATGAATTCTGATATATCGCTTCTCATTATAATTTTGAACAATTCAAAATTGTTTAAGTTGTGCAAATGGCTGAAAACAAGAAAAAACAAAATATTTCACGTTACATTTGTCGAATTTTGTCACTTATATAATAAGAGAGTCATTTGAATCTCTAATTAAGGAAAAGAAGGTATAAAAATGGAAATCAAGGTAAATAGAATTTATTATTATTCATTGGTAAAAAATGATGTTCTAGATGATTTAGATGATGCTTTATTGGATATGGTCTTATATGTTATTTGCAAAAAACAACGTGATACTATTAAAATAACAGAATTACAAGATGATTTTTATGAACTAATCGGCTTTAAAATTACATATTTCCCACTAGAAAAAATTTTATCAAACGCGAATAAAAAAGGACTCGTTAGCTATAATTACAATAGGAAAGTATATACGCCTAATTATGCCTCTATACAGAAGGGATCGATTATGGATAATGTAACCAGTTCTGAGAAGACCTTTTCTGAGTTAATAACTAAGTTTTTAGTATATTTGAAAACTGAACTAAATACAAAAATCACACGCAATGAAGCCGAACTTATAATTAACAATTTTATTGAAGAACAAGGTGTTTTATTTTATGAAAACAACGATATTTATTGTTCTACTCCTCACAAAGATTATTTATTTGCCCGGTTTTTAGAAAATTTATATCAATCGAAAGATGAACTTTTAATTTTTATAAACAACTTGATTGTTGGGAGAATCTTATCTGAACTTGTGTTATATTCAGAAGATATCCCGGAAGAGTCAAAGTTTGATAACACAACGGTGTATTTGGATACTGGTTTTGTTTTTAGATTGTTGGGTATTGATGGCATTGATCGTAAAGATGTTTACATTGATTTAGTTAATAAAATGCATGATATTGGTATCAAAACCAAAATGTTTGCACACTCTTATAGTGAAATGATGCTGATAATAAATAATAGTGAACAGTGGTTGCAAAACCCAAACTATGATCCGGCAGTTTCTAATGAAACTACTGACTTTTTTGTTAGGAACGGGTACAAAAAAGAAGATATACAAGAGTATATCATCAAGATACAAAAAGAATTGAAAACACATCAAATTGAAATAGAAGCCATAGATTATCCTCAATTTACTCCTATAGGTGTAAAGAAAGAGCAAGATTATTATGATGCAATAATTAAATATTACAAAGAAAAAAACAGTTCTTTTGATGAAGACGAAAAAAGAGGAACTGTAGAATATGACGCGCTTTCATTTTTTTATATAAATTATCTTTCTCAAGGTTTACCAGCAGCAAACTGGTTTGCTGTAAAAAGTATCTTTGTAACAACCAATCGTTCTTTGCCAGTAATAGCACGAAATATTATTTGCAATGAAAAAAACAGTTACAAGCAGTCCATACCTTTCTGTGTATCAGATTCTTTCCTGGGAATAATGCTTTGGAGAAACTCTTCCTCCATCATTAATGAAAAATCCTATAATAGACTTTTATCTGCTATGTATGCGGCTTTTACCCCATCTAAAGCTTTACTTGAAAAGTTATCTGAAACTGTAAAAGAGAAGCAAGAGGATGGACAGTTAACCGCTGAAGATTGTTATTTTCTCAAAACAAGCAAAGAAGCACAGAAACAGCTGATGTTAATTACTCAAGGCGATGTCGATGCTTTTACCGAAAAAACACCGCTTGAAATTCTTAAAGAAATACGTGAAGAATCTATTGCTATTGGACGAAAAAAGGAAAGAGAAAAAGCAAATTCCGAAATTTCAGAAATTATGCAGCTTTTAGACGATGAATATAAAGTGAAAAAGCAACTGGAGGTACAAAACATTGACCGCAGCATAGAGCTTTCCGAATCAAAAAGACGTAATTATGAACTTGAAGAAAGTCATATTAAAGAAACATTACAGAAAATTGAAAGCACAGAACCACATATTAACAAAAAGGTAAAAAGGGATATGATTTTAATAACAGGTATATTTTTGTTGTTTGCGGTTGCTGCAATTGTCATTGCCTGTATTGTTTGGGCAAAATTCGACGACAAAGATTATTTGGGATTAATATCGTTTGTGTTGCCATTTATAGGTACGATAATTATTTATTCTTACTTTGCTATCACTAAAAAGGAAATCAACCCTAAAACACTTATAAACTCGTTCAGAGAAAACAGAGAGAATAAGTATTGGTCTGAGTATAGCATCAATCCCAATGAAACGGATGATTTAAGTTGTAGGTTATCTGAATTACAAACATACATTGATAGTTGTAAGAAGGAATCTGAAAGACTTATGTTAACGAAGCAATAAGATTCTCCCAAAAATTAAATCCACACATTCGACAAAACTCAATCCTCCTTGTACAATGGTCTTACCAAAATACAAGGAGGTCTTTTCTATGATACTACCCAAACACATTATCAACGAGCAAACAGGTATCCGTTACACTCTTCATGGCGATTATTACTTGCCTGACTTAAAACTACCCGAGCCAAAAGACAACCGCCCTATCGGCAAATGGGGACAACTACACCTCAACCACCTCAAAAAACACTGCAAATCTACCTATCACACCTACCTTATGAATGGTACACTACACGATTACCTTTGCGGTATCAATGACCAGGCTGAAGATCTGTTCAACCGCATAGTGTCACACATGGCTGAAGCAGATGGTACGGACGAGAACCTGAAAGTCACCGACCAAATGAAATGGGTAGGTCTTATGAACAACTACCGTCACTGTGCTGAAGAAGTTGTTTTTGAATCTATAATATATGCATAACGAAAATGTGCAGTAGCCGTTGACTACTGCACATTTAAGCTTTTATTCTTCTTTAAGTGATTCGCCTACTTTAATAATTTCTTCCCTCGTCAGCTGACCGTAAATCGTAACAGTTATCTTGTTTCCTGTAACAATCAGAGTAGAATACGGCTTACCTTCATTCTCACCTGCTATAAGATATGCATCTCTACCTGACACTTTAATATTTTCAACATTGTTCTTGTCTTTATCAGTATGTACTGCAAGACCGTCATTAAGTGAAACATAAATATCGTAGGCAAGACTGTCTGACTCATTTTCATATCTGTATCCGACAGCTTCGTATTCATCATATTTTTCTTTAAGTGTGAAGCCTTGAGGAACATATGCGGTGGTTATGCTTTCGTAGTTTGTGAAATCACCTGAAACTTCATCACCTGTAATAAAATAGAATTTGATGTGTGTTTCGTAAAACTCCATAACTGCATTTTTGAAATCTGCCCTTGCCTGGGGACTTATCATAACGAGTGAAAAGGCACCGATGCAAAGAGTGAGAATTATAACTGCTGCTTTTGTAAGTGCGTTTCTGAAAAATGAGATGCTCTTTTCTTTTTTATCAAAGGATGAGATAAGCTTATTCATTCTTTTTTCAAAGTCTGCACTGAAGGTATGGTCTATTTCATTGTTATCCGGGATAGAGGAAACTTCACAGCTTTTTACTTTTATTAAAGCTGAAGCTAACATAGTGTCACTAATTTCCATTGACTTTTGCTCCTTTCATAAGTTCTTCTTTCAGTATGGCTCTGCCACGGCGCACCTGTTGGTGGATTGTGCCTGGCTTTTTTCCTAAAAGCTCAGCTATTTCCTTTTCGGACATCTGCTCCACAACGAGAAGATAGAGTACATCTCGGTATGTTTCGGGCATTGATGCGAGAATTTTTACAATAAAATCCTCTGTTTCGAGATCCTGATAAAAAGAACTGCCTTCTTTGTCACTGACATCGTAAAGCTCGTCAATATCCGTTTCGATTAAGCCTTTGTTTTTCCTTAATATATCAAGAGCTGCATTTTTTGCAGCCGTAATGACATAAGAAAGAGTTTTTGAGGAATCAACGGCTTCTATTCTTTTCATATTTTTTGCTATGCCGATAAAGGCGTTATGTACCGCATCCTCAGCAAGATACGAATCGGATAAAACAGAATTTGCCGTATACCACATTTTCTTTCTGTATAAGGTATAGATTTTTTCGAACTTTGCTTTGTCATCATCTTCTTCTATGAGAAGAGTGTAAAAAAGTAACATATATCTGCTCCTATGTATTTTTTGACGTTCATAATATTAAACGAAGAAATTTTGCAAAAACTTACATTTTTTAATTTTTTTGTAAGTTTTTTTATTTTTTGTCCGTTTATAGTTGTGAGAGTCCTCAGACGTTCAACCTATTGTAGCATATATTTGTTTCGAAATTAAGAGGCTCAACCAAATTCCTTGAAAGGATGGACTTTATTTGTTATGGATGATATACTTTTAAAAGAGAAGAAAAAAGGAGGAGATATCATGGAAAGGACAAAGAGAATACTTGGCATATTCGGAATTGTTATCATGCTTACAATTTCTCTTTCTATAGGGGCCTTTGCTGAGTATGAATCAGTATCAGATCCGGTTGATGACACAACATACGAAATTGGTAAAACCTATAGTATAAACGGTGTTGATTACTTTATTGAAGAAAACGGCAATGTAACCGTAAAAGGGCCTGCTTTAAAGGGTGTGCCCGAAAGAGTAGAGATTCTCTCAAAGCTCGGTGATTATACGGTAACCTCAATCGGATACGGTGCCTTTTATAACTGTAAAACTGTTAAAGAAGCTGTAATTCCGGAAACAGTAACATTAATTGACAGCTTGGCATTCAGAAAATCAGGCCTGACCGATATAGAAATCAAAGGCAAGAATGTGGATATAGCAACAAACTTCAGATATACTCCTTTGTGGAGCGATAATATTGCAAACGATATGAATATGCTTGTTGTATCCGGCTATGCAGTTGATGCATTCTCTCACGGTGAGCTTGTTCTTGGCGAGGATATTGTAGGCATAAGCAAGGATTGCTTCAGATACGGCAGCGGTGCCGTTAGCAAAATAACAATATTAAATCCCGATTGCCATATTTTCGATGCTGACGGGGTTTTGCCTCCCAATGCAATAGTTTACGGCTATAAAGATTCAACTGCTCAGCGGTATGCACTTAACCACGGCTACAGATTTTCAACGCTTTGTAATTGCGATGATACAGTTCTTATTCCCGCTTCATATTCATATTGCAACGGCACTGTCGGTTATGCTGAAGGCTATTGGTGTGATAATTGCAGGATTTATGTTTCCGGCGGTCTAATTGACACAAGCTTTGAGCATAAAGACTACGACGGAGATAATATCTGTGATTTATGCAGTGGCGGTACAGATACTGAAATTTTAAATGCAGGTAAATGCGGTGATGAAGCTGTATGGACTTTAAGTGATGACGGTATTCTTCGTATAACCGGTACAGGTAGTGTATATTCATATTCCGCAACGAACAGAGAGCCCTGGTACAACCAAAGAAATGAAATCAAGGCTTTTATTTCAGAGAAGGGTATAGAGGGTATTCGTGGAATATCTTTTGAGGGATATCAGAATCTTGAAACAGCAGAAATGGCAGAGGCTTTATCTGTGCCGAAATCCTTCAGGGATTGCACTGCCCTTAAAAATGTTGAGCTCCCACGCTATGCACGTATAATTCCGAGTGATTGCTTCAGAAACTGTACTTCTCTTGAAAGTATTTTCATTCCGAAAAACATAATTGAGATAGATAATTATGCTTTTCGAAATTGCACTAATCTCAGTGATATAGATTTTGAAACCGGTTATCTTTCTCTTCAGAGCGATGCTTTTTACGGCACAGCAGCCTACAATAATCCCGACAACATAAAAGACGGATTTCTTTATATTGATAACTGTCTTATAAAGGAGATTACACCGGGTGCAACAACTCTTGTTCTTGGACCTGAGATTACGAGTATTGCATCATGGTGGCGTTCTTCCGGTACAAAAGTGGAAGAGATTACGGTTTATAATTATAACTGTACATTTCCTAATGATACCGGTGCTCTTCCAGGTGGTGCACACCTGAAGGGCTATGTAGGTTCAACAGCTTGGTTTTACAGTAAAAAGGATTTTGTCGCACTTGAGCCTCATACTCATACAGAAATAATTGATATTCCTGCCGTAGCACCTACTGCTACCGAGCCCGGTTATACCCACTTCAGTCATTGTGCTGTATGCGGTGAGACTGTGACCACACGAGAACTTATTGATCCCAGCGAATACAATATCCTTGTTGATGAGGATGTTGTTACTGCATATAAATCCGATGCAGCTACAAGTGAAGCCGACGGTGAAAATATAGTTGTTATGTTTTCAATCAGACATGATGTCTGCACAAGTAATATAAGCCAAACTGTTATCTATAAGGTTGGTGAAGTGAAATTGTCGAGAACCGAATTCACCTATAACGGAAAGGTGCAAAAGCCTACTGTTACTGTAAAGGACAGCAAGGGTGAGTCTTTAGTTCGAGGCAGAGATTATAAGGTTACATATTCCGCTAATTCAAAGTACAGCGGTAAATACAGTATTGAAGTCGATTATATCGGCAATTATGCAGGCGGCGTAGCGCTCAATTACAGCATTATTATCAATGCTATTACTCCGGCAGTTTCAGCTTCCACTACTGAAAGCATTACTCTGAGCTGGACAAAAGGACATTCTGACCTTATTTACAGGGTGTATTCTGTGGATGCCAAGGGTAATCTTACAAAAATTGCAGATACAAAAAACGGCAGTTATGAGATAAATTCTCTTGAAGCTGATACAGAGTACAAATTCCAGGTCCGTGCTTATGTAAAAGGTGATGACGGTAAAACTTACTGGGGTGAAAAGGGTGTGATTATTAGCTGCTCCACCAAGTCAAATAAAGGAATAGTTGGTTGGCTGAGAAATATTATTGCAAAGTTTAAGGCTGTTTTTCAGCTGATATTTATGATAACAAAATAATTGATTTTTAAGGAGAATTGTATATGAAAAAGACATTAAAAAAACTTACAGCTTTTTTGTTGGTTTCGATTATGCTTATGGTTTCAGTGCCTGTGCAATCATTTGCGGCTTTCAGAATACCCATAATAAAGAGTATTGAATTCAGCGAGAAATCGCAGGTGATATCTATGAAAGAGCTGGATAATTATTATAAGAGTATATTTGATGAGATTGAAGAGTACGGCATAACAATGGATAAGTTAATGGAGAATTATCCGTCTTTATACAGCAATCTGCTTAGCTTTTCACTGTATTCGTCAAATTTCAACTATGAGTATATTGTAACTCTCGCTACCGGTAAAAAATATACTCTGTCAAGCGAGAATGCAAATATAGAGCTTAATAAGTTTTACAGCCTTGAGGCAGATGGTATAATTGCCTACGAAACCTATCTTCAGGCAAAAGAAAGCGGCAGTAAAGAAATAGAAATAGAGCTCTACGGATGTCTTTATAACAATGCTACTTATGAGTACTGCGACATTACCGAGTATACAACTACAAGCAAGCTTTCCCTTGTTGATATGGTAGTTAAAAGTGTCACACCGATTTCAGGAGTACCTGATAAGATTTATGCTGATAGTGATTATGTAGATATTGAGGGCGCTAAGTTTAAGATTGAATATGCAGACGGTACTGTGACTACTGCTGAAGCGATACGCACTTCAGATGCTGACGACGTATTTTATGACAACTATACCCTTGACGGAAATGAATTATTTGTCTGGAGCGAGTATGACTACGATAAGAAGACAGATGAGAATGTTGCAAAATACTGCTTCGAATATCTTGATGCAACCTTTGAAACACCTGCTGAATTCTCGTATAATTCTCTTTTCAAGAGTGTCAAGATTACAGATTGTGACTTTGATCTTGATACAGCAGTTCTGAAGTCTATAAGTTATGAGCTTACATATGATGACGGCAGAGTTCTTTCTTTCACAAAGGATTTCACTCAAGAGGAAGAAGAAATGCTGATATTCGGCAAGGATATCAACTATATCGACGGCTATACAGTTTCTGTTTTCTTAACTGTAGGCGGCTATGATATTTTCAGCGACACAATCAACGTTGAAACCTTCGATATAGAGCTTTCTATAGGTGAACATTCAGATGTTTATAAAGTAGATATTCCTAATAAAGATATTATTAATGGTCTATTGAATGTGTACTTTTTCTTTGAAAACATAATTAAAAAATTTCAGAATGTAATTGATTTTATTTTCTTCCCGTTTTTTTAATTTAGCATGAAAGGACAATGACTTTATGAATTTCAACATCTCTAAAGAAAGAATGCTTGAAGGTATGAACATAATGAACTCCTTCGGCACAAGACTTACAGGCAGTAAGGGTCATAATGATTTTATAAAGTGGCTTAAGGATGAAATTGCAGAAATGGGTTTTAATACATACAGCGACCTTTATTCCTTTAACCGTTGGGCAGAAAAGCATTCTTCAATCAAAATCATAAATTCGGGCGGCGATGAAGAAATTGAAGTTACTTCTGCATGGCCTTATTCGGGCGAAACCGATGAAAACGGTATTGCCGAGGAAATAGTTGAGATTTTCGGCAAGCATATCAACTATCTTCCTGCAAAAGGAAAAATTGCTCTTGTAAAAGTTAAAGACCTTGAAAAAGTTCCGACCGGCTTTGCTTTTAATCAGCGTAATTCATATCCGAAGGGCTTGTTACTTCCGAAAAATTATAAAGGTCCTGTTGCAGATTCATTCGTAAAGATACCTCTTATTTCTGTTGCAAAAGCAATGGGCGTTAAGGCGGTTATCTGCATATGGGAAGGTATGAGCGATGAGATGGTAAAGGGACAGTATCTTCCTTTTATTATGGATTATCAGGGCATTCCTGCCCTTTGGGTCGGTGAAGAATCAGGCGAAAAACTCAAAAAGGCTGCAAAAGAAAAGAAGAAGGTCAACCTTGTGCTCACAGCCGAAAAAGAGAATAACGCAAAGACTGAATCTTTTTACACCATTATTGAAGGCAAAAATAAGAAGGAAGCCATTATTATTAACACTCATACCGACGGTATAAACTGTGTTGAGGAAAACGGTCCTGTTGCAATGCTTGAAATGATGCGACACTTAAAGGATGCAGAGCTTGACAGAACACTTATTTTCGTTTTCGTAACGGGTCATTTCAGACTGCCGAATTTCAAGGAGCACGATATTCAGGCATCGTCAAAATGGCTTAAAAATCACCGTGATATGTGGGACGGCAAAAAGGGACATATCAAGGCTGTTGCAAGCCTCGGTGTTGAGCATTTAGGTTGTACGGAATGGAAGGACAAAGACGGAAAATATCAGTGCACGAATCCTATTGATGTTGAGCTTGTTTATACCGCAAACAAAGCTATGGACAAGGTTTATTATGATTCACTTGAAGGAAGAACAATGGTCAGAACCATAACCGTTAAGGGGCATAATTTCCTTCATTTCGGTGAAGGTCAGCCTCCGAGAAATGTTGGTATTCCTGACATTTCACTTGTAACTGCTCCTGATTACCTGACTGCAATAAACGAAACTCATCAGATGGAAAAATTCAGCCTTGACCTTATGTGTGAGCAGATTGAAACGTTTCTTAAAATGACACTTGCACTCGACAAAATGAGTTCGAAAGAAATAGGTAAGCCTGAGCCGTATTCACTTGTATTGGGTAAGATAAAATAAAGTATAAGCCTACTGTTGTTACTGTAAGCAGTAGGTTTACACATTGATTTTGTATATAAGAACTGATATAATTGTTATGAAATTCGGTTAAAGCATAGGAGAAACTTATGTATGTAACATTTAAAAATAACAGTACAGGAGCAAAAATGATTGTTACTGTACAAAATCAGAAGCACATTATAAATCCGGAAAGCTCCATTGACGTTTTTGTGCATAATGAGAGCTTTCAGTTTATAGCAGAAACTTCTGCCATGGATGAGTTAATTGATGCCGTTAACGAAATAGAATATAATGATAAAAATGCTCGTCTGAAAGACAGAATTCTTACAAAGCTTGCAAAAAAGACAGCTCAGAAATTACCTGATACTGTTCTCAATACTTGTGTAAATTATGAGGTAAGCAGTACGTTTTTTTCAAATATAATCATAAATTTATACGATGGTGCTTATGCAATATGCAACGGAACCCTTGCTGATTTTTTGGATTTGGTTCCAATCGGTTATATATTCTCCCGTGCAGAAACAGAAAACGGCAGTATCAGAATTACACAAGCGAAAACAACAAACAGGAAAAAGTATCTTAAACTTATTCGTAATATACTTTTGTTTATGCACTCCGGACTTACAGCAATTAATCTTCTTTTCTTTGTTCCTGAATATCTGATTATAAAACTTCTCTCATCAAATTATTATATAAAACATTTGATTTCAGGGCTTTACAAAAAATCAGCAGAAGAAAGAGAAAAAATACTTATAAAAAAAGAACAGGTTTATGAAGAAAAAGAGAAAAAACAAGCACAACTTCCTTCTTGGGCTAAAGTTATTGCTGTAATTGTGGCTTTGTGCGGACTTTTTATATGGGGAATGGAAGGCGGTCCTGATGTAATAATCAGTGAGGATTTCAGCTCAGTTGTCTGTTTTGATGAAACCTTTGTAAAATTTGACGGTGGCTTACCTGACGATGCAGAAGATGTATTTTTAGAAGATTATGCTGCGTTTTACCTGTTGGCTGACGGCGAGTACGATATGGATAATTATTACTGTTACATCTATGAAACTCCCGACGGCACCCGATATATGTGGCTGAAAGACAATTGTACCGACAAAGAAAACGCAAAAAAAGATTATGAGGATTATGATAATCCATTGGTTTATAAGTCAGTCGGAGAAACGAAAGAATGATTTGTTTAAGAAGTATTTTACTGTAAAATAAATAAAGATCACCCGTTGTAAAGAATTTTTACTTTGCTTTACAACGGGATTTTTGTTTATAAGGAAGGATGTAATAATTCAATAATACGAAGAATAAAAATATTTGAAGAATTTCACATGGCTTTTGTTACGAAGGGTGTCAGGCGTAAAAAAATATGACAACTCTTTATATGTAAAGGATTGTAGCTGTGTTACGTTTTTTGATTTTCACTTGTTACTATATAATGGGCGATTTCGCAAAAGTTCCCTATTATATATAATAGAGAGACATTTTCAATATTATAATAACTGCCCCCACCAATATTTTTTTCAAAAGTAGGAACAATTTCATACATCTAATTCCCATTACTATATAGAGGGATAATTTACATAACACTCGTTAACATTTGACGGGTGCTTTTTTATGCCCAAAAAATTTTTTCAACTTTTTTCAAAAATCAGGAACATTTTACCCCTTCTTATTTCGTTTAATATATAGAGGAGTAAAATTTGGAAAATAGTTTAACGCACCTATTGAATGTAAATTTGATAGGTGTATTTTTTATACCCAAAATCCTAAATTCCGGTATATGAATACTGCGTCACATTTTTCGCAGTTGAATATATAAACATCAAAAAAATAATTTTAGAAAGGAGTTTTTCAATGACTTAGCACAAACCACAATCTGAGCCAAATTTGGCTCAACACAAAATTCAACTGAGTCACAATGGCTCAAAAACGGTGCCGCTTTTATGAACAAAGAAAAATATGGCATCACTTACGAAGCCACACAAAACACTTGATTAAGGGCGCCCTTATCTGCGGTGAAGGAAGACAGACGAAGCACTTGACTATCTTGCAGATGTCTGTCCTACACCGTAGCGAGCAGGGAACTTGTACGGCAAATTCCGAATTCTTTAGGGTCCCTTAATCCCTAAAATCTAATGAAAGGAATGGTGATATGAACACTACACCAAAAGCCAAAACCCAAAGGCTTGAAATCAGGGTAACACCTGAAAACAAAAAGAAGATTGAGCGTTATGCTTCAAATTGCGGATTATCAACAAGTGAATATGTAACGAAAAGAGCATTGGGATTTGCACCGAGAACGGTGTTGCCCGATGCCTTTTTTACTTTCTACGGGAAACTCTGTGAAATCTGCAATTCTGATATGACACCCGAAACTGAAGCAAGGCTGCTCACTCTCATTGATGAAATCCATAGCGAGATACTCTCGCCAAAAAAGGAGGCGAACGACTTATTGCTACAACAGGATTCTGGCCCGTAAAGAGCAGGCTTAAAGAGGTTATTCAGTATGCTGAAAATCCTGACAAGACCATTGATAAAAAGTACGTTGATGAGGATTTGTACCAAACTTTGCAATATGCCGAGAACGATAAGAAAACCGATGAGAAGCTTTATGTATCAGCTATTAACTGTCCCGTGCAACGAGCCTATGAGCATATGATTACCACCAAGCTTCATTACGGAAAGCTTGGTGGTAATGTAGCTTATCACGGCTTTCAGAGTTTCAAAGAAAATGAAGTAACACCCGAAGAGTGTCACAGTATCGGAGTTGAAACAGCTAAAAGGATGTGGGGTGATGAATATGAG
>JAZQUF010000155.1:0-7308 GCA_045631165.1 Acutalibacteraceae bacterium | reverse complement strand
GTTATCCGGCTGCGCCACGAGCGGATATTTTTATTTAACTCAAACGGCTGCTGCCATAAGACAACAGCCGTCAGGTTTGCTTTTATTCTGCAAGAGCTCTTTCAAGCCAGATCTTGCCGATATCCATTGCTGCATAAAGACCTTTCTTTTCAGTCTTCTGAGCAATTCTGTCATGTGGTCTTACGTTGGGATCGGTATTGATAAGCTGAACTGCAACTCTGTCAGCTACCTGGAGACCGTTAACGTCTTTTGTTGAGAGAATCTGGAACATTACAACGAACTTGTCACTCATATTACCGTAGTAAAGAGTATTGCCCTTTCTTACAAGAGGTTTATCCTTGTATGTTAAAAATTCACTTTTCTTCTTTGCTGCCATTGTGTACCTCCTTAAGTTCAATCAGTCTTCGTTCAGATAGTTTTTGACAATCTGCTGTAAAAGCTCGTCTCTGTCAACCTTTCTGATAAGACTGCGCGCATTGTTGTGAGTAGTGATGTATGTCGGGTCTTCGGAAAGAATGTAACCGACTATCTGGTTTATAGGGTTGTAACCCTTTTCCTTGAGAGCAGCATAAACTTGTTTCATAATTTCTTTCATCTCTTCAGGTGAACCGCTCTGGAGCTTAAATCTGATAGTTTCGTCGATCATATTACGACCCTCCAATCAAGAATAAATAAAAAATACAAGACTATTATATATCATTTGAAAAGATAAAACAATGGTATTTTGAATTTTTTTATTAAGTTTTTTGATTTTATTTATCCTGATGTATGAAAAAGTTTATTAAGCTGATGTGAAGTAAATTGTTAACATATAATAAATTGACAATTTTATATCGTAATGTTAAACTGACACTGTACATTTAATGTCAAATGTTGCGGAGGATTGTTGAAAATGTTATTACAGCAGAAATTTCAGGAATTCATATACAAATTCTTTATAGCTATCTTATCGGTTGTATTGACCTTTGGCAGCGGATATTTTCACCCGTCAACAGAAAATCCTATCGATGTGCAGCATCCCGGAAAACAGCAGGCAGTGATGGCTCTTGTTGCTGACCCTCAGATTGGTGTGTTTTTCTTTAACAGGTACATTATGTTCAAGGGTGCAGCTGAAGATTTGCACAATGCAGCCTGTAAATTAGACGCTGTAGTAGGTCTTGGAGACATCACAGAAAATGCTCAGCAGACAGAATACCAGCTTGTGTACGAAAGCCTTTCAGGTTTAGATACAAGATACATAATGGCAACAGGTAATCACGATGTAAGACTTCACGGATATAATTATAGTGTCAATACCTTCTCGGACTTTGCTAATACTCTTAATAATAATGAAAATCCGATAAATTCACTTAATTTTTCAGAGAGAGTCAACGGATACAAGGTTATTGTACTGGGTTCAGATAAAATGGAACTGGAGAGAGCATATCTCAGTGATGAGGTTCTTGAATGGCTCGACGATGAAGTTGCTGAAGAAAACGGAAAAGCAACATTTGTTATCTGCCATCAGCCTCTTAAGGATACCCATAACGAAAAGAATGCTTTTGGCAGTATCACAAAGACAGGTGGTCATGTAGGTGACCAGAGTATTGCAATTAAGAAAATTCTTTCAAAATATAAGAATGTGTTCTTTATTTCAGGTCATCTTCATTCAGGCTTCGGTCCTGACAGTTACAACAATCTTGATGGTATCCACTGTATCAATGTACCTTCAATGGCTATAGAAAACAAAGACGGTACATATAATAATGCTGGTACAGGTTATATTATGGAAGTATATAAGACTAAGGTTGTTTTCAGAGCGAGAGATTTTGCTCAGGGTACATGGGTAGCTGAAACAACAGGCGACGGTAGTTATGATATTACAATTAAGATAAAAAAATAAAGGTGAAACTATGCATAATCAACTTGTAATCTTCGATTGCTTTGGCGTTATAATGGGCGAGGTAGCACCACTTTTTCTCAGAAAGTTCCTTCCGAGAGAGGAGGCAGACGCTCTTAAGGAAAAGCTCTTTGTGCCTGCAGATTTAGGACAGGTGACCTATGATGAGCTTATGACGGGTATGGCTGAAGCTCTGGGTATAACCAAGGAAGACATGATGCCGCAATGGGATGAACTCTTTATCCTTAAAGATGAGATTGTGCCCGTGATCAGAAAGCTCAGAGATAATTACGATATAGCTCTTTTATCAAATGCTCCGTTGGGTGTGGTCGAGGGGCTTCTTGATAAATATTCACTGTGGGATTTATTCGATAAGACGGTTATTTCCTGCAATGTGAAAATGGCAAAGCCAGACGAGGAGATTTATAAATACTGTGTTTCACTCTTTGATAAGCAGTATGATAAGGTTTATATGATTGACGATAATCTCTCTAACTTAGAGCACCTGCCGTCAATCGGCATTACACCGATACATTATTTTTCGGTTAAAGATCTTGAAGTCTTGTTTTAAATTTATGCCTGCGGAGTATTTGCTTTGCAGGTTGTTTTTATGTAAATCGTTGACTATAATCTGACTAAATGGTATAATCGGAAGTATGGAGAATAAAAATTAAACTATATATGTAAAGGTGGTATTGGTTATGAGACTGCTCAATTCAGACGAAATGAAACAAGTAGAACAGTATACGGCAAAATACGGACTTTCTTATCAGAGAATGATGGAGAATGCAGGTGCTGCATGCGCAAGAAATATCCGTAACGAAACTGAAAAAGAAAAGAGTCTGAAGCGAAATGTAGCTGTCGTGTGCGGTAAAGGTAATAATGGAGGTGACGGCTTTGTTGTTGCAAGAAAGCTCAGCGAAAACGGTTATAACGTCTGCGTTATTATGGCATCGGGTTATCCTGTTAGTCAGGAAGCTACATATATGTACAAGCTTGTAATCGATATGGCTATTCCGACTATATGGTACGATGCGGATAAGGCAAAAACAGTGCAGACTATCAGAAATGCAGATATAGTAGTTGATGCAGTTTTTGGATTCAGTTTTTACGGTAATATCAGTCCTGAACTTAAATATCTCTTTGAAGAAATGTCAAACGCAAAGGGTGTCAAGTTTGCTATTGATGTGCCCAGCGGTGTTTACTGCGACAGCGGTTACAATGATCCCGGTTGCTTCAAGGCCGATTATACGATTGCTATTTCAGCTCTCAAGCCTGCACATATTATGCATCCGGCATCCGAGTGCTGCGGAGATATTATTATTGCCAATATCGGTATACCCGAAGAGAGCTATAAGCTTGTTTCGGATTCTCTTTATACCCATAACAGAGTAGAAGTCAGCAACCTTTTTTCAGAACGTTCAAGTGTTTCTCATAAGGGTAGCTTCGGACATTTGCTTTGCATCTGCGGCTCTAAAAATATGGTCGGTGCGCCTGTGCTTTGCGGTTCAGCAGCTCTTCGCAGCGGAGTTGGTCTTGTTACTATGGCCTTCCCTGAAAGTGCATATCTGCCCATTGCATCAAAGGTTACAGAGGCTCTTATGATGCCACTCCCTGAAACTGCCGATGGTACTCTTTCGGCTAGTGCTACAGATAAGATTTTAGATTCCCTCGATAAATACAGTGCAATAGTTATCGGCTGCGGTATGGGTGTTAATGATGACACAAAGGCCGTGTTTAAGGCAGTGCTTGCAAATTCAAAAGTTCCTGTTTTAGTTGATGCCGATGGTATAAATATCATAGCTGACGACATAAGTATATTACAAAGCGCTTCATGTGATATTATTCTGACTCCTCACCCCGGTGAAATGTCACGTCTTTGTGGCACAAGAACAGAGCTTATTGAAACCAACAGAGTCGGAACAGCAAGAGATTTTGCTTCTAATTACAATGTACACCTTGCGCTCAAGGGCGCAAACACCATAGTTGCCCAGCCTCATACCAAGAGAGCTTATGTGAATTCTTCCGGTAATTCAGGTCTTGCAAAGGGCGGTAGCGGTGATGTCCTTGCAGGTCTTATGGGTGGCTTCTTAGCTCAGGGTATCGGAGTCGTAAACTCAATGACTGCTGCAGTTTATATTCACGGATACACAGCTGACGGAGTGGCTGAAAAGATGTCCAAGTCCGGTATGCTTCCGAGTGATGTAGTTGCAGAGCTTGCCTATTCTATGAGAGCTTTTGAAAAATAATTAAGCTCGGAGTGATGGAATTATGCGCCGTATATTTTCGGCAGTTTTATGTTTGATTTTGATTTTTTCTTTAAGTGCCTGCACAGGTAATCAGACTTTCATTTTAAAGGATTCGGAAACAAATGTAATATTTGAAACAGGTGGAATAACAGTAAAAGGAAGTCTCGACTATAAGACAGGAGAGAAAATTACCTTCACCGTAAAAGAGCCTGAAAATATATCCGGTATGATTTTCACATCTGATGAAATATCAACTGACGATGTAAAAATAAGCTATGGAAAAACAGAGGACAGAAGTCCGGTGAGACTGCTTCTGATGATAATTTCTCACTTGTCTTTACAAGAGCTTTCGATGCCTCTAAAGGGTGAATATACTCATATCGATAAAATTTCTTCGGTGGAGTACAAAGTCTTGTTTGACTGCGAAAAAACTGAAATCAAGAGCATAGAAACAGAGAAATACACATATAATTTTGAATGATGAAAACGCACATTGAAGTAAAAAATCAATGTGCGTTCACTTTTTAAGTTCAAAATACATAAAATAATTTATAGCTCCACTTGTTTAAAATGCTTCTGGGGAGGAAACACTATTTTTGTAAAGAAAATTCACAGTGGAGGATATGCTATGTCAGTCAAACGAGGTGAAATTTACTACGCTGATCTCAGCCCTGTTGTAGGCTCAGAGCAAGGCGGGGTAAGACCTGTTCTTATAGTGCAGAATGATGTGGGTAATAAATTCAGTCCGACGGTAATCGCGGCGGCAATAACAAGTCAGCGGTTTAAAACAAACCTACCGACACACATTCAGGTCAACGCTCACGATTGCGGTCTTGCAAAGGATTCAATTGTGCTTCTTGAACAGGTTCGGACTCTGGATAAAAAACGACTTCGTGAAAAAATGGGGATACTCGATAAAAGTGAGATGTATAAAATAGATAAGGCTTTGTCTGTCAGCTTCGGACTGTCGCCTGATATTGGCGGTACATAAGCCGTGAGTTGCAGCAGGGTGGGTCGGCGGCTCCACTGCCGAACGCAGTTCGGCGCATGAGAGCCCTGCCGGGCTCTCATGGAAATCGCATCTGCGATTTCGTGGAGCCGCCTTCCGCCAACTAAAAAAAAGCAGGTCACTTCGGGAAGCGACCTGCTTAAAGTTTAAAAGTAATTATTTTTTGCTCTTCTTAGCTTTCATAAAGAAGATACCCACAAACATAATTGCGGCGTAGGTGATGAGGTAGAAGAGAATAGGGAGTGAGAATCTGCCGTCTGCCTTTGCAGCCTGATAGGGAAGAATACCATGGGCAAAGATGGCGGCGATAATCATAAAGATTGAACCGATAATAGCGAGAACGGGAGCAACCTTACCCTTGAAAACACCGAGATCTTTTTCTTTGAACATCATACTGATGAAGATGGGAAGGTACATAGCGTAGGTTGTGATAATGGGAAGCTCTGATGAGTCAAATGAGAAAGGACCGAACCAGGGGTTGTCAAGCTGTGAGCCGTAGAAGAAAAGGAGCCAGCCGGCACTTACTAAAAGACCGAGCATTGATGAGTTGCCGGGCATACCTGTTGCCGGATCAACCTGCTTGAGAACATTGGGAGCAGGACCCTGATTACGCGCTGCAATAGCATAGAAAGCTCTTGAACAGCCCAGTGTAAGACCGTTGGTTGTACCGAGACAGGATATAACAACGAAGAGGAAGAGGAAAGTGCCTGCAAATCTGTTGAATACAGCTGAGAAAGCAATTCTTGCGCCTGCTTCGCCGCCTTCCATAATTACGGCATTTTCGATACCGCCTGCAAGACCGATGTAGTATGTGATGTAAACTGCAACGATGATAAGAGTACCCATTACGAGAGCCTTGGGAAGATTCTTCTTTGCGTCCCTGAGCTCAGCGTTGATTGATGTTGCACATATCCAGCCTTCATATGCAAAAGCTGTAGCAACAACAGCCTTGAACAGACCGCTTGAGGTTGAGATGTCTTCGTTTACAACGGTTGTGAAGTTCTCAACAAGAAGACCGTTTGAAAGTCCCTTTATTGTACCTACAATTGCCATAAGGAAAAGAGGAACGAGCTTGATGAAGGTTGCTGAAACCTGGAACTTACCGGCAAGCTTGGGCGCAAGAGTATTCATTGCAAATATGCAGATAAGAACAACACCTGCAACTGTCATACACTGAGGTCCTACGATGCTGATCTGTGCATCCTCAGGAAGGAAAGCGTTAATGAAAACGCAAAGGTATCTTGAGCTTACCCAAGCGAGAACCGATGTAAGAGTGGGATAGTAGAAAAGTGCCAAGAACCATCCCATAAAGTAAGCGTACTTTTCACCTACGAGTGCTTCTGCAAAGTCTACGATACCGCTGACCTTTTCGTGTCTTGTAGCGAGAATCGAGAATGCATAAGCACAGGATACCATAATAAGACCGCCGATGATCCAGGCAAGGATACCTACGGGGAGATTACCGCCGGTTTCGGTAAGAATTTTTTCGGCCTTGAAGAAAACACCGGAGCCGATTACAGTGCCGACAACGGTGCATATCGCTGTCAGAAGTCCGTATTTTTTGTTGAGTTGAGTTGACATTTTTATCCTCCTTTGAGAGTTTGATGTACATATTTTAGCATACGGATAGTATTTCGTCAAATCAAAATGAATAATTAACAAAAATTTGGTTGATTTAACCTATAAATAAAAGGGAAATATGTGAAAAGTAATGAAAGAAATTGTTAACGGATAAAACTATATATTGACTTAATTACCTTTTAGTGATACACTATGTTGGTAAAATGACGTGAATTATATTCTGAAATATAAAGGAGTTAGTTGAAATGAAAAAATTATTATGCTTGATTCTTACCGTGCTTGTGGTGTTTTCAAGCTTTGCTATGTGCTTGTCTGCATCAGCAGCAGGTGAAGAAGATATCAAAGACCGTCCCGTTGAAATAATGAATGTAATTGACCCTATACTTATAGGTGCCAATACAACTTTTGCAAATAGCATCAATGAGGTTGGTTATGCAGGTGTAAATAGCTATGTCGGTCAGAACAAAGCTATTACCAAGGAAACCTTCGACAGCTTTATGGCTCAGAATGCTTCCGACAAGATGTTCGGTGTAAGCTATGATTTCCTTTACAGTAAGGATACTTCAACTTTCCTTTGGAACTATCTTGAT
>JAZQUF010000154.1:0-2220 GCA_045631165.1 Acutalibacteraceae bacterium | reverse complement strand
CTTCTGTTCTCTGCTTCGTGCTTTAAGGTGATAACCTGTGAGCCCATAGCAAAGATGATTTCGTGGGTACCTACCTCACTGCCCATACGAAGTGAGTGGATACCAATTTCTTTCTTATCTCTCTTGCCGTAATCGCTTCTGCCGATAACATATTCAGCGTCAGTTTTTACAGTTTTGATAGCATCTGCAAGAAGAATAGCAGTACCGCTGGGTACGTCAAGCTTCTGGTTGTGATGCTTTTCTACGATTTCCACATCAGCATCAGGGAAAGCCTTAGCGGCAATCTTTGCAAGGCAGGAAAGAAGTGCAACGCCAAGTGACATATTTTGTGAATAGAATACGGGGATACTGTCAGCAGCACCCTTGATGATTGCAAGCTCTTCTTCGCTCTGACCTGTTGTAGCCACAACTATGGGAAGATTTCTCTTTACTGCATAGCCAATAACATCAGCTGTTGCAAGATGGTTTGAGAAGTCGATAATGCAATCAGCTTCACCCTCAAACTCGTGGATATTGTTATAGATATTCTGTGCCGCATCTGTTGCGAACTCCATGCTGCAGTATGCTGCAACTGTATGCTTTTCGCTGTTTTCAATGATAGCTGAAAGAGCCTTACCCATTCTGCCACCGGCACCGTTGATTATAATTTTCATTTTACTACCTCGTACCGAGAAAATTAAACATCTAAGCCTGCTTCACGCATTCTGTCGAGAAGTACAGCCTTTGTTGCATCTTCCATTACTGTAAGGGGGAGTCTTACATAGTCTTCGCAGAAGCCCATAGCAGCCATAGCTGCCTTTGCAGGAATGGGGTTAACTTCGCTGAAGAGCGCCTTGACAAGAGGGAAATACTTAAACTGCATCTCAGCTGCACCCTTAACGTCACCGCTGAGGAACTTGTGTACCATTTCTGATGTTTCCTTGGGAAGTACGTTTGAAAGAACTGAGATTACACCCTTACCGCCAACTGACATAAGAGGAACAATCTGATCGTCGTTACCTGAGTAAAGATCGAGCTTATCACCACAAAGAGCCATAGTCTCTGTGATTTTGTCAATCTGTCCGTTAGCTTCCTTGATACCCTGAATCATGGGATGGTCAGCAAGTGCTGCATATGTAGCGGGTTCGATGTTTACACCTGTTCTTGAGGGTACGTTGTAAAGGATGATGGGCTTTGTTGATGCATCAGCAATAGCAGTGAACATCTTGATAAGACCCTTCTGAGTTGCCTTGTTGTAGTAAGGCGTAACAACAAGCATAGCATCACAGCCGATTTCACAAGCGTATTTTGTAAGGTCGATAGCATAATCTGTATCGTTTGAGCCTGTACCAGCGATTACAGGCACTCTGCCGTCAACAACCTCAACTGCAAACTTGAGTACTTCTCTGTGTTCCTCGTCTGTAAGAGTTGAAGCTTCACCTGAAGTACCTGCAATAACGAGAGCATCAATGCCCTCTTCAATCTGCCAGTTGATAAGCTTTCTGAAGTTTTCGTAGTCAACACCGCTTGATGTCATAGGTGTGATAAGTGCTGAAGCTGCACCGGTAAAAATAGGCTTTCTTTCCATTTTGATTAGCTCCTTATAATAAAAGATTCTTTTCCGAATTTCAAATTAACATAGATTAAATTACTTTTGGGGCTCCTCCGTTCAGGGAGATGCCTTACCAAAATAAAACACCCGATATCTGCATCGAGTGTAATACATCTCAGAAAACAATAGTTTCCGACAACAAGTATTGAATATACACTTCAAAACCTGTCTGAATTATAATAGCACTCCGCAAATGCGACAGTCGGACAAATCTTATTTCATCCGCCCAGGATATCTTTCGCCTGGCACCTTCGGCAGCAACCCCTTTCGCTTCAGCAGGTCTTGCGAGGACCCCTTTGAATGTAAAGCTACTGATGATTAACCGCGCCTCTATCTTTAATTATTTATTCGGTTTAGTGAAGTTTAGCACTATTTTCATAATATGTCAATAGAAAAATTGCAATTTAGTCCTTAAAAGAGCTAAAAAATTCATAAATGCTTTCAAAAAAGAAAACCGAGCATGAAAAAGGCGTAAAATAAAGGTATTTTCTGTATTTTTCAAACTCTTTAGCCTTGCCCAAATCAATGCTGTAGCTTCTGTTATCTATATTGACATTAAGCTCATCTCCCACACTTTTCACGCTTAAAACTGCATAAGGGGTAAACTTCGAGTTATACTCGCTTCGCTG
>JAZQUF010000153.1:0-20345 GCA_045631165.1 Acutalibacteraceae bacterium | reverse complement strand
TACTTTATGAATGTTTTCCACACCCAAATGCACGCATCCAGGTCCGATAGATTCACTAAGTCCATAATTGGTATCATACTGGTGTTCTGGGAAATATGCTTTCCAACGTTTAATAAGGCTTGGCGGAACCGGCTGAGCACCTATGTGCATAAGTCTCCACTGAGAAAGAAGATAGTCGTCAAGATTTACTCTGCCGCTGTCGATAGCGTCGAGCATATCCTGAGCCCAGGGTACAAGAAGCCAGACTATTGTACATTTTTCCTCTGTGATTACACGAAGAATCCATTCAGGTTTAACGCCTCTCAGAAGAACGGCCTTACTACCACTAAGGAGGCTGCCGAACCAGTGCATTTTAGCACCTGTGTGGTAAAGAGGAGGAATGCAAAGGAAAACGTCATCCTCGGTCTGTCCGTGGTGATTCTGCTCTGTCTGACAGGAAGAGAGCAGAGCTTTGTGATTATGTAAAATAGCTTTCGGGAAGCCTGTTGTGCCTGATGAGAAGTAAATTGCTGCATAGTCATCCTCTTTAAGAGCGATGGGGGGAGCTTCTGATGAGCAGTAGTTCATCATTGCGCAGCAGTCTTCACTGTATGCGGGGCCGTCTTTGCCTACATAGAACATTGTTTTTACATCGGGGATGTTATTTGCGATTGTGTCAATACGCTCGATAAACTCCTTGCCGAAAATCAGAACTTCACAGTCTGCAAGCTCAAGACAATATTTGATTTCGTCTCCGGAATAGCGGAAATTCATAGGCACAGCAATGCAGCCTGCTTTGAGAACGCCGAAGTAAAGGGGGAGCCATTCAAGAGAGTTCATAAGAAGAATAGCAACCTTTGTACCTCTTTTGAAGCCACGGCTCAGAAGAAGGTTTGCGAAGCGGTTTGCACGTCTGTCAAAGCTCTTCCAGGTCATTTCTCGGCGGTAAGGTGTGCCTGCATTAGCACTTTCAATAAGGCTTGCCTCTCTCCATGTTACGGCGCTGTCGCGCTCCTCAGAGGGGTTAATCTCTACAAGAGCTATTTCAGGACCCTTAAATCGGGCGTTGCGTTCAAGTAAATCTGTAATTACCATTTTTATATTTTCTCCTTAGGTTACTCTGCAGGCACTTATGATGTCTCTTCCGGAAGTCTGACCGGATTTTCTTTATCAGAGCAGGCGCCTGCTGTGTAAAAGTCGCTTTATAAATTTAACACATAAAAGCGTAAAAGTCAAGTGCTTTTTTCAAAATGTTGAAGATATATGAACCATAGCTTATAAAAATAGTAAAAACACCGGGATTTCTCTTGAAACCTATAAGATAAAGGTAATCTCATCAGGGGACAATCAGAGATTATATGTTGTAATAAGCACGGGCTTATGATATAATTAAACAAAAAGTTTTCATACATTGTGTAAAAGGAGATAATTATGAGCAGCTTTGAAAATTTACGTATAGTAGATAACTTTTATCAGACATCACTTTATTTTCCTATGCCCACAGTTGTTATCAGCACTCTTTGTGAGAATGGTACAACATCACTGGGACCCTATTCTCTTGTTCAGCCGTATTATGTAGCAGGTAAGGATTATTATGCAATGCTTCTTTGCTGCAGAAATTCATCCAATACAGCTCAGAATATTCTGCGTAACGGAAAATGTACGCTGAACTTTATTGATGATAAGCCTTCAACCTTCAAAGAAGCGGTAAAACTTTCCTGGCCCGGTGACAAGCCTTCAGAAAAAATGCCCAAGTGTAAGTTCAGACTTGAGAAAAGCATGATAGAGGAAGAAACCGGTGAAGCAAGACCTATGGTGTTAACTGATGCCATTCAGGCAATTGAGTGTACATGGATGCGTGAGCTCGACGGTGCAGATAAGGATATGGCAGGAGAGCTTAATGGCTATGAGGGACCCTACCACGACTTCAACGGTATTACCAGTAAGTTCGGTGCACATTTTATTCTTCGTATTGACAAGATACTGATGAAAAAGAAATACAGTGACGCCATCATAAACGGCGTACGTTCAAAGGATTTCCCGCCTCTTCCTGTAGATTACGGTTATCGCGATTCAAAGAATTTCTGGTTCCACAGAAAAAAGAAAATGAAGGCAGAGCTTCTTCAGATGCGCGAGGCTTCTCTTGAGTCTGTGCGCTATGCTGCCGACCGTGCTGATGATAAAATCAAGTTCACGGATGATGCTCTTAAAACTGTTCTGGCAGTACCCAGAGTGTTCCTTCCTCTTGTGCTCAAGGGCTGTGTTGATTGGGCAAGAGAAAACGGAGTTGAGCTAATCACTGCTGAGCATATGCAGATAATAAATGACAAAAGAGCTAAGGAAAAGAATAAAAAATAATTATAAGCTTTTACGAATTTTGCTATATTCGAAAGTGTTGACAAAGATGATGCGTCAGAAAATCCTCGCTGTTTTTTAGCGGGGATTTTATATTCTTTACAAATTCTGTAAATTTTAGTAGAATAATAAATAATAAAAGGAAAGGCAGGTGTATTATGATACTATTTGTTTCACAGCTTATCGGAATTGCTGCGGTAGGTTTGTATCTTCTTAGTTATCAGCTGAAAAAACGAAAACAGATTGTATGGGCGACCTGCATATCCAATGCTTTTTATGTCTTGCAGTATGTGCTTCTCGGAGCATTTTCAGGCGCTGTTATGGATACTCTTTCTACGGCGGGATCTTTCCTTGCCGGCAAGAAGAACTCTCCGTTATTCAGGCGCTATTCACGATGGTTTGCTCTTCTGTGCTTCAGCCTGATTACTGTATCGGGAGTGGTTATAGCAGCGGTACGGCGTGATTGGATTGAACTTATACCTATAGCGGGTGCACTTCTGCAGACTGGTGGTCTTTGGTTTGAGGATGAGCAGACTATTCGTAAATTTGGTCTGAGCGCAGCACCCTTCTGGTTGGTTTATAATATTATTTCCCGGGCCTACGGTGCGGCAATAGGCTCAATGCTGGCGATTGTTTCGAGTCTTATTGCTATATTGAGATATAGAAAAAATAAGGAGATTTAAAGTATCCGAAAGCAGATAGGTTGCTTTCTTATTCGCGATATGATAATATAGGAATATAATTTAAACAGGAGATATGAATATGAAGCAGTTGAAATTTTATGTAATGGCTGATCCTCATTTTTTTGATGCGGCACTAGGGTGCAGCGGTAAAGAGTATGAGGACTTTATGCATTATGAGCAGAAGTGCTTTGCTGAAACAGAAAGCATAAATAAAAGTGTTTTTGAATTTCTTAAGAAAGCAGATGAAGCTGATATTGTGCTTATTGCAGGTGACTTGTCTTTTAATGGAGAGAAAAAAAGTCACGAAGGATTCCTTAAGCTTCTTTATGATTTAAAAAACAGCGGTAAAAAAATATATGTTGTTACGGCTGATCACGATTTCAAGTGGAGAAGAGAGGATACATTTGCTTTTGGTGAAAACGGAAGATATTCTCCTGAGCATACAGAAAGAAATGAACTTATCAGCTTGTATCGGGATTTCGGCTTCAGAGATGCGATTGCAGTTGATGAGGAGCATCTTTCCTATGTGGCCCAGCTTTCTGAAAATGTCCGTCTGATGGCTCTTAACTGTGATCTTAAAAAAGACGGTAAATATTATTTCTTTGAAGAACAGAGAGTGTGGATCAGGGAACAGGCTGAAAAAGCAAAGAAAGATAACCAGACTATAGTTGCTATGTGTCATTATCCGATTCTGCCCGGACAACCCTTATTTTCCCTGATTTCTCCTATGCTTATCAGAGATGCTTATGAGTTTTCGACTTTCCTTGCGGATAACGGAATACATATTATTTTCACCGGTCATATGCATAATCAGAGCATAAATGAACTTGTGACAGAAAAAGGAAACAAGCTTTACGATATAACAACGGGTTCAGTTATTGCAGACCCTGCTTTTATCAGACTTGTAACAGTTGCCGATGAAAAAACAGTTGAAATCAAGAGTATCCCTACTCCTGATTTTGAGTGGGATACCGATGACTGTAAAAAATATCTTTCTGATATGTTTGACAGAATGATTGTAAACATTATAACCGATATGAGAGACGATACGGAGCGTGCTATGGGCAAGCTTCATATAAAGGACGAGGGTATAATTAAAAAGGTGCTGCAGCTGGCAGGAAGATTTATATGCAAAGTAAAGGTGGGTACCCTTGCGAGAATTCTGTTTATCAGGTGCGATAAGAGTGTAAGAAATATGAGGGCTCTTGACTATGCAACGGAGCTTGTGAGAGGTGTCTTCGAGGGTAATCAGAGCTTTGTTGAGGGAACGCCCAAGGGAGATGTATGGATGAAGCTTCTTAAGAGAATCTCCTTTATACTTAAAAAGATAGACGTAAAAGGTTGGGACGGCAAGAAGGCGGATCTTTACGATATACTGAAAAATACTGCAGGAAACTACGGTATTGACGATTATAATGCAACTCTTCACCTCAGATGAGAGACAACAAAAAATATAGATAAGGGTATTGAAAAATGACAGTAAAAGAATATTTAAAGCAGATTGATGAAGTAAACGAGAAGGGTAAGTACAAGGCTGACTGGTCGTCACTTTCTCATCATAAGGTTCCGGAATGGTATATGTATGATAAATTAGGAGTGTTTATTCATTGGGGTATTTACTCTGTTCCGGCTTTTGGTAATGAGTGGTATTCAAGAGGAATGTATGACGAAACAGTGAGAGAATTTGAGCATCACAGAAAAACCTACGGCGATCAGAAGAATTTCGGATACAAGGATTTTATACCGATGTTCAAGGCAGAGAAGTTTGATGCAAAGGAATGGATATCACTGTTCAAAAATGCGGGTGTGAAATATGTTATGCCTGTAGCAGAGCATCACGACGGCTTTGCAATGTACGATACAGAATTCAACCGTTGGAATGCAAAGGAAATGGGACCCTGCCGTGATGTTTTAGGGGAGCTCAAGGGCGAATGTGAAAAGCAAGGGCTCACTTTCTGTGCCTCAACTCACAGAGCAGAGCATTACTTCTTTATGAATCCGGGAAGACTCTATGACAGTGATGTCAATGATGAGGCTTATCGTGATTTCTATGGTCCGGCAGTGTACTGTGAAGAGTTTTCTTCTAAAAATATGGGTCCTACAACAGAGGATACATACGGTAAGGGTGCAAGTGAAGAATGGCTTGAAGACTGGCTTGTGCGCACTTGTGAGCTTATTGACAGATATCAGCCTACAGTGCTTTATTTCGACTGGTGGATTCACAATCATTCATTCAAGCCTTATCTTAAAAAGTTAGCCGCTTACTATTACAACAGAGCAGAAGAATGGGGTAAAGAGGTTACAATCAATCATAAGCATGAGGCGTTCCCGCCGACAGTTGCTGTTTTTGATGTTGAGCGTGGTGCACTTTCCGGTATTTCACCTCTTTATTGGCAGACAGATACCGCTATAGGAAAGCAATCCTGGGGTTACCGTGCAGATAATGAATACAAGAGTGCAAGACAGGTAATCTGCGACCTTGTTGATATAGTATCAAAGAACGGCAATCTTCTTATCAACATTGGTCCCAGGTCCGACGGTACAATTACCGAGGAAGAAACCGAGGTTCTTCGTACAATGGGTAAGTGGCTCGGGGTTAACGGTGAGGGCATCTACGGCACAACCTTCTGGAAGCAGTTCGGTGAAGGTAAGGTTAATGCTGAAGAAGGCTTCTTCAAGGATGGCGATGAAAAGAAGTTTACAAATGAGGACTTCAGATTTACATATAAAAATGGCTATCTTTATGTTTTTCAGATGCGTCCTTCAAAAACTGTCAGAATCAGAACCCTTAAAAAACGCAATCCTCACGATTATCTCATTGAAAGCATTGAGCTTCTTGGCAGTGACGAAAAGCTTGATTTCACAAGAACTGAAGAATATCTTGAAATAAACATAAAGGGCGACTTCGATAACGATTTGCCTATTTGCTTTAAGATGGAGATTGGTTAAGACGGTGAAAAACACAGATATAAATATCTGTGACCTTTTTGATCTTTGTTAAAACGGGAAATTTAATACCGGTTTTGTGAGATGTGAGAAAACACGCCAACTTTGTTGGATATATTTCTTTTATCTCTATATTAACAAGAAAAAATATGGTACACTTTTACGAATATCAAAGTATAAAGAGGGATAAAAATGAAAATCGAGAAAAATGTATCAAAGGTTCTTTGTATGGGCTGGTTGCTTTGCGGTTTTATTTATGGGTTGGTGCTGCCTTTTATGTGGGGAAATAATCCTGCGTCGGAGTTAGGGACACTGTCGTTGCTTTGCGAGGACCGCAAAATGTATTTCTGGATTTGGGGTATACTTACTTCGGGTGGAATTTTTGTAAACACACAATATATGTATAATAAGTTTGGTTTCAGAAATAAGCTCTACGATGTACTCGGTATTCTTGGAGTAATTGGTATGGCTTTAGTTGCTCTGACTCTGGGACACAGTATTGACTCATGGAATCCAAAACGTATCGCACACTGGGTAGCAACAGGCCTTTTCATTATCTTTACAGTTGCATCTATGGCTGTATATTTTATTGTTAATCGCAAAAAGCATAAAAACTTCGGCATGCTTTCTGTTTGTATTTTTGCCATATTAGGTACCTTTGTAGTGATATTTGCAGCTGTGGGTAAAAGTGCTCTTATGGAAATGATTCCTTTGGCACTTCTTGAGGTATTTTTGTTTGTTGTCAATTTTACTCCTGTAGTCAGGAATGAAATCAAATCAGTTGAGGTTGTATGATTATATGAAGAGGCAGTGTTGACATTTAGGCTTTGGAGCGATAAAACACAAGCTGAAAAAAGGAATGTCAATGTGAAGAAAATATTTGTTTCGGCATCTGTTATTATTATCTTAGCGATTGTGGCTGTTATTTTCAGTGAAACCTCACCCGCAAATCCCGGTTATTATTTGCACGAAGACGATTCAACTCACTATGATGAAACTACGCTTGATTACCATGCCCACGCTGACGGTGAAACACTGATTTAAAAAAATACATTTTCAGCGTATCGTTTTTTCGGTGCGCTGAAATTTTTATTGATATTGTTTTCAATTTATGTTATACTACCCGAAACAGTAAAATTAAGGAGAAAAACAGAATGGATAAGAAACAGCAAAAGACTCTTGCAGAGAAGCAGATCAATGATACTCTCAGCACTTTAAAACAGCTGGACGATAACATATGGCTTATGGAATATAAGAGTAATTACGGTCTGGATGCACTTCTTGAAAAAGGCTGTGGTTCAATAATGGATGCAGTTGCATTCCTTCAGAAAGAGGTTAAGATGCCTGCCCTTGAGGTTAACCCTGAGCACAGTGGCTTTGCCTGCTCAACCTTCAATGCAAAGACTCCTGACGGGGACTATATTTTCGGCAGAAACTTTGACTATAAGGCCGCTCCCTGTCTTGTGCTCTGGACAAAGCCTGAAAACGGTTATCGCAGTATTTCCGTGGTTGACACAACGTTTTTTATTCACGGCACAAAATATATGCCTCTGAAAAATAAAGAGAGACCTCTCCGTGTTATGGGGGCTCCATATACCTCAATGGATGGTATAAACGAAAAAGGCCTTGCTTGCGGTGTTCTGGAAATAAAATCAAAGGCCACAAAGCAGCAGACAGGTAAAAAGCCTATTATTACTACAGTGGCTCTTCGCGCTGTGCTTGATAAGTGCGCAACTGTCGATGAGGCTATTGATTTATTTGCATCCTATGATATGCACGATTCGCTCTTTATAAACTATCACTATCAGTTAGCTGATGCTGAAGGAAACAGTGCAATTATCGAATATGTTGATAACAAAATGCATATTATCCGTCAGGAAAAAGAAGGGACGAATCTCGCACTTACTAACTATTTCCTTACTCCCGGTGGTGATAATCACGACGGAAGAGGCTACGACAGATACGAAAAGATCCAGACTACTCTCAAGGAAGCTGATGGTGCAATTACTGAAGATGCAGCTATGGATCTGCTTTCAAAGGTAACGCTTCATTACAGACACAAGACATTGAAGCATATGGTTATAACTCTCTGGAGCAGCGTTTATAATTGCAGCGAAAAATCTATGCTTATGTGCGCAGGTATGGATTATTCAAAGAAGTATAAATTTACTCTTGATGATGTTTGCAAGGCAGAGATGCTTTGATTGAACGGAAATGAGCAAAATGAAAAAACAAACCAATATAAGAAATCTTACGTTGGCGGCATTGTTTTTAGCTTTGGCATATGTATTACCGTTTCTTACAGGTCAGATACAGCAGATAGGCAATATGCTTTTACCTATGCATATCCCGGTCTTGCTTTGCGGTTTTGTATGCGGATCACCCTGGGGTATGGTTGTAGGATTTATCGCTCCGTTGCTTCGCTCTGTAACTTTAGGTATGCCACCTCTTTTTCCAACAGGGGTATCTATGGCCTTTGAGCTTGCTACATACGGATTGGTGTCAGGTTTAATGTATCGTGTATTGCCAAAGAAAAAAGCTTATATTTATGTATCACTGTTGATTTCTATGATAGCCGGCCGTCTTGTATGGGGTGCGGTCAGATTTTTCTGCACCGGTCTTGACTCATCTGCCTTCGGGCTTTCGGCTTTCTGGTCAGGTGCTGTAGCGAGTGCTGTGCCGGGTATAGTGCTTCAGATAACTATTGTGCCGTTGCTTGTGATGATGATAAAAAAGTTGTACCCATCAAATGAATAAAAGCTAAACCGCCTCGTTTTGAAATGAGGCGGTTTGTATTGTATATAAAAATCAGTAGTTAATGCTGTATTTCTCACTATAGCTCTCATAAAGATTGTTGTACTGGCTGTTGGGATCGGTTTTGACCTTTTTGAGATATCTGTGAAGATCCATTTCGTTATGTGTCATTTCAATGACAAGGCCTGCGATATTTGAGCAGTGGTCAGAAACTCTTTCGAGGTTTGTAAGAAGGTCACCGAGAATAAATCCAAGCTCGATAGTACATCTGCCTTCCTGGAGACGCTTGATATGCTTACTCTTGATTTTGTCCTTGAGGTCATCCACCACTTGTTCAAGGGGTTCAACCTTATATGCGGATTCAAGATCGTTTTCGGCAAAGCTCTTATATGCAAGGGTTGCTATTTCGCTTACAGCGCTTGTAAGTGCGCTGAGCTCGGCCTGAGCTTTTTCTGAAAATGAAAGATTCTTGTCTGCAATTTCTTCTGCAGATTTAAGAATGTTGACAGCGTGGTCTGAAATTCTTTCAAAGTCACTGATAATATGGAGAAGCTTTGTGGTTTCAGCGCCGTCTTCATCTGATAATTCAAGAGCTGAAACCTTGACAAGATACGAGCCAAGCTTGTCTTCATATTTGTCGGCTTTATTCTCAGCTTTCAGAATTTCTTCGCCGACCTGAGAGTTATATTCAGAAAGCATATCAAGTGATTTCTCGATAGCCTCAACGGATATTTCTGCCATTGTTATGGTAACATCCTTACAACGCTCAACTGCAACAGCAGGAGTGGCGAAAAGTCTTTCGTCGAGAACTTCGTATTTCTCTTTTTCTTCTGTGTCCCTGACGCTTACGGTAGCAAGCTTTTCGAGAACCTTTATAAGAGGGAACCAGAAAATTGTGCAGAACAATTTGAATACAGTGTTGATAATAGCAATCTCTACTTCGCCAACTGTATCGTCGAAGAAGTCAAATTGGAACAAGGCGTTTGCGCCGTAAAAGAGTGCCAGAGCAACGGGTGTACCGATAACGTTGAAATATAAATGAACTAAAGTTGCACGCTTTGCGTTTTTGTTAGCACCGATAGCTGCAAGCACAGCTGTGATACAAGTGCCGATACCCATACCCATAATGAGGGGAATTGCTGAACCGAATGTAATTGCGCCTGTTGTTGAGATAGCCTGAAGGATACCGACAGAAGCTGACGATGACTGGATGATAGCTGTCATTACAGCACCGGCAACAACACCCAGAATGGGGTTTGAGAAGAGAGTGAGTATGTTTGTAAACTCGGGGACATTTTTGAGGCCGGCAACAGCGTCCGACATTGCAGCCATACCTGTCATAAGTACAGCAAAGCCTAAAAGGATAGTTGCGGTATCTTTGCTCTTTTGTTTCTTCTTGAACATAAGCATAAATACACCGATAATTGCAAGCACCGGAACAAAGGACGAAGGCTTGAAGAATGCCATGATTCCGCCACCGTCAACTGCCATAAGTGAAAGAATCCAAGCGGTGATAGTGGTACCGACATTCGCACCCATAATGATGCCGATTGACTGATGAAGTGTCATAATACCTGAGTTAACGAAACCAACAACCATTACAGTTGTTGCTGATGATGACTGAATGATTGATGTGACAATAAGACCTAAAACGAAACCTTTTAAAGGATTATCGGTCATTTTACTGAGCACAGACTTAAGTTGTCCGCCTGCCTTTTTTTCAAGGGCATTACCCATTGTCTGCATTCCGAAAAGGAAAAGAGCCAGACCGCCCACAAGGGATAGAATGTCAAAAATATCCATAATTTACCTCTCTTGATATCTTAAGTCGAATTTTGGATTCATAAACATAATATCAGTTTTCTTCTGTAAAGGCAAGAGATTTTGATGATATTATTTGCAAATGTCCGACAGTTTTTATTTTTCCTTCTGAGAGGGTCTTTATTATAAAAAAGCTGCCGTTTTTTGAACGGTAGCTTCTGATGCTTATAAACTTGTGAGCTGATAATCTCCGATATCCTGTTGTAAAAGCGAAATTTTGTTTGTACCCTGTCTGATTTCACCGTTGAGCAGTGCAATATTATTGTCTACACTATGTCTGACTGCAGCGAAAATCACCCTTTCTATAGCGCTTCTTACCTCTCTGTTAACGGGATAAGCGATATCTTTGAATGTGTCGAGGCTTGTCTTTTTGCTTGGCATCCCCATATAGAAGTCTCCGTCTTCTGCTGACAACACCTTGATATCGCTGACTGCAAACATGCCGTCAAGGGTAATGGTGCATATTGCAACAAGTCTGCTGGTTGGTGCTTCGATTTTTCTCACTCTGAATGATGTGATCAGCATTTATATTTCCTCCGTTTTTGCTACTCTTTTGTCTTTAGGACTATATAAGCAGATTATAACATTTGCAGACAAAGGTTTCAAGATATATATTAAGAATTATTAAAAGGTTTTATAAAAAATAATATTCGTGCAACAATGTTTTCAATTGACAAGGAGGTTTTATTGTTATAAAATCAATATATAGAAATGGGAAAGAGGTGGATCTTTAATGATTGAAAACACGTCTGAAAAGAAATGGGTAGGTACGTGGAGCACAAGTGCTGCAAAGGCCGGAATACATATACCTCCCTTCATACACCTGAATAACGGACTTTTTTATTCTACTGCCCGTTCAGTGATAAGGCCTACTCTCGGTGGCGACAGTATACGGCTTAATATTTCTAACAGATATAACAAAAAGCCACTGCATATTACTGAAACAACCGTAGCAAATTTCGTGAAAGGTAAAGCAGATACCGATGCTCCTGTAAATGTTACCTTCGGCGGAAAAAAAGAGCTCACGCTTGCACCGGGGGAAGAGGTTGTTTCTGATCCTGTTGATTTTAAGGTGGAAGCTCTGAAAAAAATTGCCGTAAGCTTTTACGTCAAGGGAGCAGTTATGAGAACCAAGGGGCTTTATGGCAGTGACACTTACCTGAGTCCGGGAAATCGCACTCACAAAAAGAATTTCCATCCGTGGTTTCATCTGATATTGAAAACGAATATAGCTACTTTCCAGACTCTGCCGTTTCTTACACGTGTAGATGTGCTGGCTGATAAAGACTGCTACGCTATTGTTGTGGCAGGCGATTCCACCGTTACCAATGAAAAACCCTATTATCTTGCCGAAAGACTTCAGAAAATGGGCATACATAATGTTGCTGTGCTCCAGCAGGCCCTCAACGGTAACCGTATTTTAGATGATGGTAAAGGCGTAATCGGAAATCTTTACGGAGAAAGTCTTCTTAACCGTTTTGACAAGGATATCCTTTCTTGTCCGGGTGTAGAGAAGATTATTCTTAAGGAGGGTGTTAATGACCTTCTTCATCCCCGTGCACTTACCACGAGAGCTTATACGGATATGACAAGTGCTGAAGATATTATAGAAGGACTTCAGAAGGTAATTGATAAGTCTCATGAAAACGGATTTAAAATATATCTGTCAAAGCTTACACCCTTCAAAGGCTTCGGTAAGCTGGCGTTTGGTATAAGAGAATTTGATTGGTCTATGGAGTCGCAGGAAATTTCAGATAAGGTAAATTTGTGGATGGATAGTTGTAACGCTGAGGGTGTTATTAATGCAGATTTTTTGCGTGATGAAAAAGATTTCTATGCACTGAAGGCTGAATATACTAAAGACTTTATTCATTATAATCATAAGGCTCAAAAATTATTTGTGGAAAACATAGATGAAAATATATTGAGATAAAATAATAAAAGCTACTGCATTTCGCAGTAGCTTTTATTGTATAAGTTGTAAAGATTAATAGTGTGCTTCACCGCAGCTGCACATAGGCTGACTGCCTGTAAGCTGCCAGAACCATTTAATAATAAATGCTATGAAGAACATAAATCCGGTGCTGTGGCAGATGCATGTGCAAGTATCTGATGGCTCTAAGAGTGAGCCGCATTCGGGTCTGTCACAAACAAGATTGCTGTCATCATCTAAGTGGCCGTAGGGTTCAATCTTGAAGTCTTTGATGTTATCTATTGAAAGAATTTCGTTCTTTCCGTTGAATGCGAAGGTCTTTTTGCAGCGCTCGCAGTTGACTTTACCAAGCTGACCGTACTGAACACAAGTGGGAGCTTTATACTCCTGGAGAGGCTTAGCAGCTAAGTCGTGACCAAGTGCGGGAATGTCCTGTGATTCTGTTAAAACTACCTTACAGTAACTGCATTTTACTTCTTCTGTGTTACCCTTGTTTGTACAATCAGGTTCTTTAGCTTCTTTTGAAATTTCTGTTTTACCGTGGTTGAGAGCTTCGCCCCATCTGAAAGCGTTTGCTTTGCTGTTTTCAGGAACATATTCGCCTTCAACAAAAACGTTAATCTGATCTGATGTTGAATCAAAGCCAGGTGAGCCCAAAACATTGCCGTTGTTATCTACAACAGCCGCAATACCGCAATCATTACAGCTCTTTGAGTAGATTGCCTGGAATGAACAGGTTGCCTGAGAAATAATGTATTTATCCTGTGCATTGTTTACGTAGTTGTGTTCTTTGAGAAGACCGTCCGGATCTTCGTAGAATTTGGTTTCGTCTATGCCTTTAGCAGAAATGTCGCATTCGCTACAAACCATATAGAATGTTGCAGGCTTTGTGCAGGTTGCAGTATCTTTGCCTGTGCCTTCGATGGGAGCTTCAGGTACAACGAAGTTGTGAGGGATAACATCTGTTTCAAAACTGGGCTTGAGTGCTTCTTCGCCAAGAATTTCAGAGCTTTCTTTGCAACGTGAACAAGCCTTATAGTAACGGGCTTTTGTTGTGCAGGTAGGTGCAATCCAAAGATATTTGGGATCAACAATTTCCTCGGAGAAGTTGTGCTGGAGAGCTGAATTTTCAATGGTTACATCTTCAGTTAAACCGCATTCTGAACAGGTTTTGATTCCTGTAGCGTTTTCTGTGCAGGTAGCGTCATTGTTTGAAACGGGATCGCCCCAGATGTGATCGCCGTTTTCGCCTTCGAATGTTTCAGCTGTTTCAAGGTTTTCGGGTAAAGCACCGCATTTACAGCTCTTGTAATATACAGCTTTTGTATTGCAGTCGCCCGGTGTTTTTTCGAAATCATCGTCGATTTCCTGCTGATCAAAAACATGAGCTACAACATCACCGAAAGGTTCATGGCAATATTTGCAAGCTCTCTGCTGACCGCAGACCTCTTCTTCTGATGGTGAACATGGTGCATAATCGCCGGTTTTACAAAGGGTACAAAAGTAAGAATGTGTTCCGGTATCGACGTTGGTGTACTTGTAATTATGCGTACATTCGCTATCTGTAGCCATACCGCTGAAAGGAACTACAGCGATTACCATAAGCACTGCAAGAACAAGTGATAATGTTTTTTTGAAATTCATTTCTTAATTTACCTCCGTTTATAAATTTTGAGACAGATAAAATATACCATTTAATGGTTCATAAGTCAATAGATTAATTTTATTATTAATAAACAAAACCCATAAAACACAGAAAATTTTAAAAGTTAAAAACAATCTGTAAATGCCTGCTTCACAAAAAGAACACACAGCCCTTCTTCTGTTAAAAACTTTGAGGAAAAGCTGTGTAAAATGTTGAAAAACCAAGAGCTTATTTAACGTCGTAATCAAGGTTGAACTGCTCGCCACAACCGTAGTTTTCATAAACGTAGTCGATATCCTTGTCGCCTCTGCCTGAAAGACAAGCAAGAATTGAACCGCTCTGATGTTCTTTTGCATATCTGATTGCATAGGCTACAGCATGCGCACTTTCGATAGCAGGGATAATGCCCTCATATCTGCAAAGAAGGAAGAAAGCCTCCATAGCTTCTTCGTCGGAAACAGTTTCGTAGTTTACTCTGCCTGTATCTCTGAGGTATGCGTGTTCAGGGCCTACACCGGGATAATCGAGACCGCTTGCGATTGAATAAACGGGAAGGGGTTCACCGTTTTCATCCTGGAGAAGATAGCTCTCAAAGCCGTGGAGCTTACCCTTTGTGCCGAACTTCATTGTTGCAGCGTGATCACCGATTTTTTCGCCTCTGCCCAAAGGCTCGATGCCATAAATATCAACAGGTGATGAAAGGAAGGGGGTGAACATACCGAGTGAGTTTGAACCACCACCGACACAAGCACAGACTGCATCGGGCATAATGCCTGTCATCTCGAGGAACTGCTCTTTTGCTTCGATACCTATAACCGACTGGAAATCTCTTACCATTTTGGGGAAGGGATGAGGGCCGAGAGCGGAGCCGATACAGTAAATAGCGTGATCGTACTCCTTGAGATATGCTTCAAATGCAGCGTCAACTGCTTCTTTGAGAGTTTTAAGACCGTGAGTTACAGGTATTACATTGGCGCCGAGCATCTTCATACGGATTACGTTGGGATGCTGTTTTTCAATATCAACTTCGCCCATATAAACATCGCACTCAAGACCGAAGTATGCTGCGGCAGTAGCGATAGCAACACCGTGCTGACCGGCACCTGTTTCGGCAATAAGCTTTTTCTTGCCCATATATTTTGCAAGGAGGCCTTCGCCCATACAGTGATTGAGCTTGTGTGCACCTGTGTGGTTAAGGTCTTCTCTCTTTAAGTAAATCTGGCAGTTGCCGAAGAGCTTTGAAAGTCTTTCGCAGTGATATACGGGAGTGGGTCTGCCCTGAAACTCTTTTCTTATTCTGCGAAGCTCATTGATAAACTGTGCTGAGTGACAGATAGCTTCATATGCATCGTCAGCCTCTTTGAATGCGGGCTCTAATTCGGGGGGTAAAAATGCACCGCCGAATTCACCGAAATAGCCGTCCTTTGTAGGGAACTCTTTTAAGTAGTTGTCAAATTCTCTATACTTGTTCATTGTTCAGGAACTCCTTTTCTTAATCAAAAAATAAAACCTGCTCCATAAAGGAACAGGATAAACTGCAGCCACCTTAATGGGTTTCACGCACCAGCATGCGCTCTCATCATAACGGTTAGAGTTTCCGTCGGCGCCTACTTTAACTTTCGGGCCGCCCTCACAAGTCCATTCATCTGCCAATCCGCTATCGCATTACACCATCAGCGACTCTCTGTAAACTTCAGCGACAGGTTACTACTCTTGTTCATCGGTTTGTTTGTTAATTTGCTATCATTTTAAAGCATGGAAGCGGATTTGTCAATAGAGTAAATGAAAAAAATGAATATATTGCACATAAATACAGCAAAAATAAATTGCTTGATACTTGTAAGAACTTGTGATACAATAATAAAAAATCCAAAAGTTTTCAGGAGATTGAATATGGATATTATAATAGCAGGTGCAGGAAAGATAGGCTCAGCGGTAATATCGACATTGGTTAAGGAAGGTCATAATGTAACAGTTATAGATAATAATGACAATGTGATAACCGAAGTGACAAATATATATGACGTTATAGGCGTATGCGGTAACTGTGCGGATTGTGAAACCCTTGAGGAAGCAGGGGTTGATAAGGCTGAACTTTATGCTGCTTTTACGGATTCGGATGAAATGAATATGCTTTCTTGCTTTATCGCAAAAAAGATGGGGGCAAAGCATACAGTTGCAAGAATCAGAAACCCTGAATACAATGATCGTTCTCTGGGCTTTATGCGTCAACAGCTGAATTTGTCTATGTCTGTAAATCCGGAGCTGCTTATGGCTCAGGATCTTTATAATATACTGAAGCTTCCTTCAGCCTTCAAGGTTGAATATTTTGCTAAGCGCGGACTTGAAATTATTGAAATGAAGCTCAAGGATACATCGCCGCTCTGCGGTAAAAAGCTCAGTAAGCTCCGTGAAAAGCAGAAGGAGCAATTCCTTATCGGTGCAGTGCTCCGTGACGGTGAGCTGATTATTCCTGACGGTAATTTCGAGCTGGCAGCAGGGGATATCATATCTCTTGCGGCAACACCCTCAGATATGCAGAAGCTTCTCAAGGGTCTCGGTATAATCAATAAGCAGGCAAGAAGCGTAATGATTCTCGGTGGCAGTAAAACGGCTTACTATCTTTCTAAAATGCTTGTTTCTTCAGGTAACGAGGTTAAAATTATTGAAAAAGATATAAAACGCTGCGAAGAGCTTTCGGATATAGTGCCTAAAGCAGTTCTTATCAACGGTGACGGTTCACAGCAGGAGCTTCTTCTTGAGGAGGGCCTTCGCTCTCTTGATGCTTTTGTTGCGCTTACAGGTATGGATGAGGAAAACATCCTTATGTCAATTTTCGCTTCAAATCAGAATGTATCAAAGGTAATATCCAAGGTAAACCGTAATGAAATGGTTAAGATGGCGGAACAATTAGGTCTTGACAGCATCGTATCAACCAAAACCATTATATCGGATATCATTCTCAGATATACCAGAGCTCTTGAAAATTCTATGGACAGCAGCAGTATAGAGACTCTCTATAAGCTTATGGACGGTAAGGTTGAGGCTCTCGAGTTCAAAATCAATGACAACTCAAAGCTTATGGGTGTACCGGTAAAGGAAATGAAAATAAAGCCCGGTATTCTTATTGCAGGTATTACCCGTGCAAATAAAAAGACTATTATTCCTTCCGGTGATGACTGTATTATGCAAGGGGACAGAGTTATCATACTTTCTGCTCAGTCACACATTGCTCAGCTTTCTGATATTTTGAGGTAACAGTATGAACAGAAGAATGGTTTTATATGTTGTGGGTACTGTAATAAAAATTGAAGCAGCGCTTATGCTTCTCCCGCTGATTACATGTCTGATATATAAGGAAAGCAGTATCAGTGCATTTCTTATCTCTATTGCTGTGGCTCTTGTATCAGGCTTTGCACTTACTCTTGCTTCAAAGCCGGGCAGTAAGGTTATCTATGCAAAAGAGGGCTTTGTAATAGTATCTCTTACCTGGATTGCACTTTCTGTTATAGGTGCATTGCCTTTTTATATCAGTGGAGAAATCCCATCATACATTGACGCTTTGTTTGAAACTGTCAGTGGATTTACCACAACAGGTGCTTCAATTCTCACGGATGTAGAAGCGATGAGCAGGGGAATGCTCTTCTGGCGAAGCTTTACCCATTGGGTTGGCGGTATGGGTGTGCTTGTTTTTGTTATGGCAATTATTCCCACTGTGTCAGACAGATCTATACACTTGCTGAAGGCGGAGGCTCCGGGACCGGTTGTCGGTAAGATTGTGCCTAAAATGAAGCAGACAGCGAGAATTCTCTATATCATTTATATAGCCTTTACATTCCTTGAAATGATTTTTCTGCTTATGGGTGGAATGTCGTTGTTTGATAGTATTGTTCACGCTATCGGCACGGCAGGTACAGGTGGATTCGGAATAAAGGCAGACAGCCTCGGCTCATATTCTCCCTATATTCAGTGGGTGGTAGCTGTATTTATGCTGATTTTTGGTGTTAACTTTAATCTTTATTATCTGATACTCATTAAAAAATTCAAGGCAGCATTAAAGAACGAAGAGCTTATAGCTTATTGCGCTATTGTGCTTCTGAGCATCACTGCAATCAGTATCAATGTTTCTTCGTTATATGAAACAGTATCAGAAACCATCAGAAATACAACTTTCCAGGTTGCAGCGGTTATTTCGTCGACGGGCTTTGCTACGGTGGACTTTAATCTTTGGCCGGGATTTTCTAAAACAATTCTGCTTCTTCTTATGTTTATAGGCGGTTCGGCAGGGTCTACTGCAGGTGGCTTTAAAGTGGCCAGAGTAGTTATGCTCTTCAAGGTAATCAAGCGTGAGCTTCAAAAACTTCTGCATCCGAGAGCTGTTGCAACAATACGTCTTGACGGCAAGCGTGTAGACGAAAAAACCATAAGCTCACTCGGCTCATACCTTGCTATATACGCACTGTTTTTCTGCGTGGTTGTTTTCATTCTCGGAATGGATAAATTTGATCTGGAGACGAATATTTCTGTTGCGGCCTCCTGTGTTAATAATATCGGTCCGGGGCTCGGTGCGGCAGGACCGGCATCCAATTACGCTTTGTTTTCTCCGTTCTCGAAGATAGTTTTGTCTCTGACTATGCTTCTCGGAAGACTTGAGATATTCCCGCTTATACTCACTTTCTCACCGTCTACCTGGGTGAAGAAATAATATGAAAACTTGTTGCAGAAAGATTTCAGAAAATATACAATTTAATTAACAATATTCTGTTTGTGCTTCAAATGTCTTCGAAAAGGTTGACAAGAAGCTGAAGAATACTGTATATTAGAAAAAAGAACAAAAAAATCAGGAGGAAAAAAACATGCTTCATCCCGTATTGGCGATGGCAATCGGTATCGTTATAATGATGCTGCTTATCATCTTCACAAAAATGCACGCTTTCCCTTCACTCATTATCTCAGCTATTATTATTGCAGTGCTTGCAATGCCCTTTGGTCCTGAGGGTGCTGTTGTTGAAACCCTTACAGGCTGTGTAAGTACAGTAACAAAAGGCTTCGGTAACACAATGGCATCAATCGGTGTTGTTATCGGCTTCGGTTGTATAATGGGTATATTCCTTGAGAAGAGTGGCGCAGCTAAGCGTATGGCTCTTACGATTCTCAAGCTCGTTGGTGTTAAGAACTGCGATGTTGTGCTCGGTCTTACAGGTTTTGTTGTTTCAATTCCCGTATTCTGTGATTCAGGCTTCGTTATTCTTTCATCACTCGCTAAAGAGTTCTCACGTCTTACAAAGAGATCAATGGTTGGTCTTGGCGGTATTCTTGGTATGGGTCTTTACATCACTCACTTCATTGTACCTCCCACGCCGGGCCCTCTTGCTGTTATTTCAACATTCAATGAACACGGTGCAGCAATCGATCTCGGCTTATATATCCTTGCAGGTATTGCTTTCTCAGTGCCTCTGTTTATTTTCTCGGTTTTCCTTTTCAGATATTTCGGAAAGAAGTACCCCAATCTCATCGTACCTTACGAAATTGACAGAAGCAAGTATACCGAAGAACAGCTTAAGGTTCTCGACAGAATACACGCAAAGCACGATAACAACGAGCAGCTTGTAACAAGCGACTTTGCTGATCTTCTCGCATCAGAGAAGCTTCCGAGCGCATTCCTTTCATTTGCGACACTTCTCGTGCCTATCGCACTTATCTTTGCTAACACACTTGTTGGTCAGGTGGATGCACTTGCAGGCACAACAGTTGCAAGTATTTTCACATTCCTCGGTCAGCCCGTAATTGCTCTTTTCGTTTCACTTTGCATGGGTGCGTTCCTTCTCTGCCGTACCTATGACAAGAAGACTTGTGTTGATATGATGCAGGAAGCTTGCCGTGATGCAGGCCCTATCGTATTCATCACAGCAGCAGGCGGCGCACTGGGTGCAGTTATCAATGCAACAGGTGCAGCAGGCATTATGGCTAACTGGATTGTTGATGCAGGCGTACCCGCAATTCTCATTCCCATTATCATCGGTGTTATTATGAGATTCCCTCAGGGCTCAGGTACCACAGCTATGATCACAGGTTCAGCTATTATTGCTCCTATGCTGGCAACTCTCGGTATCAATCCCTATCTCTGTGCTCTTGCACTTTGTCTTACAACTATGTGCCCGAGCTATCTCAACGACTCATACTTCCACGTTGTTACAAACTTCTCAGGTATGGATATCAAGACAAGCCT
>JAZQUF010000152.1:0-12218 GCA_045631165.1 Acutalibacteraceae bacterium | reverse complement strand
TTACCGCCGAGGGGCTGCTGTGTAACAAGTGCATAGGGACCTGTTGAACGGGCATGAATCTTATCGTCAACAAGGTGATGCAGCTTAAGATAATACATTATACCAACGGTTACGGGATTGTCGAACTTCTGGCCTGTTCTTCCGTCGTAAAGCACGGACTTACCGTCTTCACGAAGACCTGCAAGCTTGAGACATTCCTGAATGTCACTTTCGTGAGCACCGTCAAATACGGGAGTCATAATCTTCCAGCCAAGCTCACGGCATGCACGACCGAGGTGAACCTCAAGTACCTGACCGATGTTCATTCGGGAGGGAACGCCGAGGGGGTTAAGAACAATATCAAGGGGTGTACCGTCTTCAAGGAAGGGCATGTCTTCCTGGGGAAGGATTCTGGAAACAACACCCTTGTTACCGTGACGACCTGCCATCTTGTCACCGACAGAGAGCTTTCTCTTCTGTGCAACATAGCAGCGTACGATCTTGTTTACACCGGGGTTGAGCTCGCTTGAGTTAGCTCTTGTATAAACCTCAACATTTACAACGATACCGTAAGCACCGTGAGGAAGCTTAAGGGAGGTATCCTTGCATTCGCCTGACTTTTCACCGAAGATAGCACGGAGAAGTCTGTGCTCTGCATTGAGCTCTGTTTCACCCTTGGGAGTGATTTTACCTACAAGGATGTCACCTGCACGGACCTCTGCACCTACACGGATAATACCCTGCTCGTCAAGATCCTTGAGAGCATCACCGACGTTAGGAATATCGTTAGTGATTTCTTCGGGTCCGAGCTTGGTGTCTCTTGCTTCGAGTTCATATTTTTCAATGTGAATTGAAGTATATACGTCGTCACGTACTACTCTTTCATTGATAAGAACGGCGTCCTCGTAGTTGTAGCCTTCCCAGGTCATAAAGCCGATAAGAGCATTCTTACCGAGAGCGAGCTCACCATGGTCTGTTGCAGGACCGTCAGCGATAACCTGAGCTTCTTCTATTCTGTCACCAACTGCAACAACAGGTCTCTGATTGATACATGTGCCCTGGTTTGAGCGCATAAACTTAATAAGCTCATAAGTATCAACTCTGCCTTCGTCAGTCATAACTTCAACTTTATCAGCACTTACATATGTTACTGTACCTGCTGCTCTTGCGAGTACGCATACACCTGAGTCTGTAGCTGCCTTATATTCCATACCTGTACCAACACGGGGTGAATCACAGATAAGAAGGGGTACTGCCTGACGCTGCATGTTCGCACCCATAAGAGCACGGTTAGCGTCGTCGTTTTCAAGGAAGGGAATAAGAGCAGTAGCAACTGATACAACCATCTTAGGAGAAACGTCCATATAATCGGCTCTTGAGGGGTCAATTTCAAGGAATTCATCACGATGACGTGCGTTAACCTTTTTTCTGGCGAATCTGTTTTCTTCGTCAAGCTGTTCGTTAGCCTGTACTACTGTGTATTCATCTTCAACGTCTGCAGTCATATATTCATAAGTATCAAGCACTACGCCTGTTTCCTTATCAATAGGACGGAAGGGCGCTTCAATGAAGCCATATTCGTTAATTCTTGCGAAAGTAGCAAGATATGAGATAAGACCGATGTTGGGACCTTCAGGAGTCTCGATGGGACACATTCTACCGTAATGTGAGTAGTGTACATCTCGAACTTCGAAGCCTGCACGGTCACGTGAAAGACCACCGGGGCCGAGAGCTGAAAGTCTTCTCTTATGTGTAAGCTCTGCAAGGGGGTTGTTCTGATCCATAAACTGTGAAAGGGGTGATGAACCGAAGAACTCTCTTACTGCCGCAATAACGGGTCTTGTGTTGATAAGAGCCTGAGGAGTAATCTTTGCACTCTCCTGGGTCTGGAGGGTCATTCTTTCCTTGATAACTCTTTCCATTCTTGAGAAGCCTACGCGGAACTGATTCTGAAGAAGCTCGCCTACGCTTCTGATACGGCGGTTGCCGAGGTGGTCGATATCGTCAGCATTACCAACACCTGAAGCAAGACAGTTGAGGTAGTTGATTGAAGCAAGAATATCGTCAACAATAATTGTTTTGGGGATAAGCTCATCAGCCTTGCTTTCAATATATGCAAGACCTTCTTCCTTGCTCATTTCAGCAATTTCTGAAAGAAGCTCGGTGAGTACTGTATATCTTACATGCTCGTTGATACCGATTTCAAGAAGCTCTTCCTTGGTATATCCGAGCTCAGCGAAATAGGGAACAGAGTCAACCATATGGTTTGAAATAACCTTAACGGGTTCTTCTCTGCCTTCAACGCTTACATAAGCAATCTTAGCACCTGCCTGCTCAACTTCGAGAGCTCTCTGCTTTGTCATAAATTCGCCTTCTTCAGCGATAATTTCGCCTGTGAGGTCATTTACAACAGGTGCTGCAAGTTTCAAGCCTCTGATTCTGTCAGAAATCGCAAGCTTCTTATTATATTTATAACGACCTACTCTTGAAAGATCGTATCTTCTCTCGTCGAAGAACATACCCTCAATGTGAGTCTGTGCACTTGAAAGCGTGGGAGGCTCACCGGGACGAAGCTTCTTGTAAATTTCAATAAGAGCTTCCTCAGCGTTCTTTGTGTTATCCTTTTCGAGTGTTGCTTCAATTCTGTCATCTGCACCGAAGAATTCACGTATATCAGCGTTAGTTGAGCAACCGAGGATACGAATAAGAGTGGTAATGGGGATTTTTCTGTTTTTATCAATTCTTACATAGAAAAGATCGTTCTGATCTGTTTCGTATTCGAGCCACGCACCGCGACCGGGAATAATTGTAGAAGTATAAAGCTTCTTACCGGTAACATTATGAGTCATACCGAAGTATACGCCGGGTGAACGTACGAGCTGAGAAACGATAGCTCTTTCAGCACCGTTGATAATAAAGGTACCGCTTTCTGTCATAAGAGGGAATTCACCCATATAAACTTCACTGTCTTTTACTTCGCCTGTTTCCTTATTATAAAGGCGGGCAGTAAGTCTCATAGGAGCTGCATATGTTGCATCTCTCTCTTTGCATTCCTTAACGGTATACTTTGGCTTGTCATCCATACGGTAGTCAACAAAAGTAAGAACTAAGTTGCCACTGTAGTCGGTAATTTCAGCCATATCCTTAAGCGCTTCCTTAAGACCCTTTTCCAGGAACCACTTATAAGAATCCTTCTGTACCTGAATGAGATTGGGCATCTGCATTACTTCTTGAATCTTGCCGTAGCTTTTTCTCGTCTGGGTACCAACCTTGACATCGGTCGTTTTAGCCATTAGCTTATCACTCCATATCTTTTTTATTTGATAACTGCTGACACAGTTTTTTTCCTAAAATGTATTGACATTTTTCCTGCAAAATGGTAATATGCATATAGTGAAAAGTAGCCTCTAGGCATAATACCACATTATAGGTTCTATCAGTTTATCACAATCACCTCAATTAAGTCAAGAGGTTTTGTGATATTTTTTCTTTATTTTGCCGTTTTTTTGCTCAAAATACGGCATTTTTCTGTTTTTTGGTGCATTTTTTATGATATACAAGCACAAATAAGTTAAGAGGCAGGTTTGAACCCGCCTCTTTGTTTTTTTCATTTTAAAGCCCGATTTTCATCTCTTTTTTCTTTTTACGTCATATAAACACGAGGGGCAGTGTATCAATTATAAGTTGTTTGTTTTTTTATTTAAGTTATACGTGGAGGCGAAATGCGGGCTCCGTGAAATCGCATTTTCGATTTCCGAGGATGCCCTGTTGGTCATCCTCGTGCCAAACTATGTTTGGCAACGGAGCCCTCCCCTCCTATAGCAAAAACTCAAATTTTAAGATTACCTTAAGCTTTGCTTTGATGATTGACAGTAACAGTTATCAGCTATATAATACACTTATAAAACTATAAAGAGGTAATAATATGAAGAAGTTAAAAAACATATTAACCAACAATAAAACAACCATGATACTTTTTCTTTTCACATCCATCATTTATGCTTTGGTGTTGTGCCGTGGACTTCTGTTCAAATATGTAAGCATCTCCGAACTTTTTTCACCTGACAGATACGAATATATAGGCTATAACTTTATCCCCTTTAACGGTTCTGGCATGAGCTACAGAATAGATCTGATTATCAATACTCTCCTATTCGTACCATTCGGCTTTTTACTGTCAATTAAAGCCAATAAAACACTAAAAGGTTTACTTCTGATGTTTGTGCCTATTGGTGCAAGTATTATCTTTGAAAGTCTGCAATATCTCTTACACCTTGGCGCTGCCGATATCACTGACACTATTATGAATACAATCGGTGGCTGTGCAGGATTTTCTGCTTATTGGCTCTCTTATAAATTATTCGGCACCAGACCCGATAAAATTTATACCTTTATTATGTCAATAGTAGCTGTTTCAGCATTGATACTACTTTACTGACACTATACTTCAGAGTAGACTCTGCTGCATACCAAAAATACAACAAACTCTTGATTATTTTCCTTTAATTAGTTATAATTGAATCAGTAAACGAAAGGAGAAAACTATGAATTACTTAGAAACCAAACAATCCACCGCTGAATGCACAGAATTTATCACCGGCGGTATCACAAACATCTGTAACTCTTTTGGTCCTCGTCCCTGCGGCAGTGATAGCGAAAAATATGCTCAGGAGCAGATGGCTAAAGAATTAGAACCATTTTGTGACAGCGTAACACGCGAAACCTTCAAGGTTAACCCAAAAGCATTTATGTCATTTGTTCCACATGCAGGTGCTTGTCTTATGGGCGCAACCGCAATTAACCTTGCAACCGCCTTCGGCAAAGGCTCAAAGCTTAAAGCACTCGGCTCCGCAGCCCTTATGGGTGGTGCTGTCTCCGGTATTGTCGGTGAATTTCTCCTTTATAAAAAGATGTATGATCCCCTTTTCAAGGAAGAAACCTCAGGCAACGTTATCGCTATAAGAAAAGCTAAAGGCGAAACCAAGCGCAGAATCATTATCTCAGGCCACAGCGACTCAGCCCCCGAATGGACTTATACATATAAACTCGGTTCACACGGTGTTTTAGCAGTTGCAGGCTATGCAGTTGCAGGTCTCGGATATACCGCTGCAACAACTGCATCCTTGCTCGCAGGCAAGAAGCCAAAGAAGATGGCCCTCGGTCAGCTTGCGTTCTTACCTGCTTATGCAGGACTTTTCAAATTCGTTGACCACAACAACTATGTTGATGGTGCTAATGATGACCTTACAGGCTGCTACATTTCTTCAGCTGTTATGAAATACCTCAGCGACAATGATGTACGCTTCGAAAACACAGAGGTTGTTGCTATTCTTACCGGCGGTGAAGAATGTGGTCTTCGCGGTGCGAAAGCTTACTTCGAGGCTCATCCGGAACTGAAAAATGATGGCGTTGAAACAATATTTGTCGGTCTTGACAACATCCGTGACGGCGACTTTATGATGATTTATGAAAGAGATATGACCGGCACAGTACAGAATGACAAAAATGTTTGTGCCCTCCTCAAAAACGCTGCCCTCAAGCACGGCGAGGATATCCCCATTGGCGCTATACCCCTCGGTTCAACAGACGCTGCCGCAGCTTCACAGGCCGGCATCAAGGCAGCCTCACTTGTTGCTATGGATCCGGCTCCCGCAAAATATTATCACACACGTCTTGACACAGCTGACATTCTCATTCCCGAGGTTATAGACAAGGTTCTTAATATTGTTCTTCAGGCAATATACGACTTTGATGAAAACGGAATCTGATTCAGTAAAGAAGCATAAATCAAAAACATCAACGGTACAGGCTCTTAACCTGTACCGTTTTTAATATAAAAAAGCGGTACCCTCATAGGATACCGCTTCAATAATTATATAGGCATCGGAATAGCCAGTGCCGGACGCTTGAAATAACTGTCTGACACACTGTTACTTATCGTTTCAATATAGATAATCTCATCGGATTTTTTTGGATGAGTCCTTTCAATACCGACAAGAGTTTCATCCTCGAAATAGTATTTCATTGTGTATCCGGTCTTAGAATCCACAAAGCTTTCGCAGATAACAGACTTACCGTTGAAATTATCCTTGCTTACAGATATAAAGCCTACATCGCCTATACGCATAGTATCGAGCATTTCCGTCATATCCATATCGTCCATTTCATCTTCAGGCACGATGTAATAGAAGCCCAATGCATACGCATACATCTTATTCGAGCTCTTTTCATAATAGAGCTTCATATTTATACCCTCGGCAGTTGTATTCATATACATATTGCCGTCTTTAGTCGCAAACTCAATAGGTACCATTGTACCGTCACTGTATTCGCTTGAGATTTTAAAATACAAGGTTTCGTTACCAAGGATTTCCTTGTATTTTTTCACTCTGTAGGCTGTCAGTGTTTCTTCTGCAGGTGGATCCTCAGGCACGCTACCTGACATTGACATACCGCAGGCGTCGCACTTTCCGTCGCTGTTGCTGTCGCTGTGATTTTTTGCAGGGATTACACTCTGAGACACAGTAACAGTACCACACTTGGAACAATGCTTACCTTCTGTAAGGCCTGCATTGGTACAGGTTGCACTAACAGCATAGTCAGTAACAAGAGTATGTGATTTTTTAGCTACAGTCTGCTGAGCAACTGTAATAGTACCGCAAACTGAGCAATGCTTACCCTCGGTCAGACCCACTTTTGAACAGGTTGCCTCTACTGCGGAATCGGTAACTATTGTATGATCCGTCTTAGCAATTTTTTCAGAATAGTAAGCTCCACAGGTGCACATATATGTTCTTACACCCTCTGCCTTACAGGTAGGCTGAGTGGTTACTGAAGCTGTATAGCTGTGTGACTTCTTTGGTATTGTCTGCTGTGCAACAAGCACCTCATTACAAGTTGAACAACGCTTACCTTCTGTAAGACCTGTCTTTTTACAGGTTGCCTCTACCGCTGCAAGAACAACAACTGTATGTTTATGTTCAGTCGGCTTTGTTGTAGTCGGCTTTGTAGTTGTGGCCTTTGTTGTTGTCACCTTAGTTGTTGTAGTAGCTTTTGTTGTAGTAGCTTTTGTTGTTGTGGCCTTTGTTGTTGTAGCCTTTGTAGTTGTGGCCTTTGTTGTTGTAGCCTTTGTTGTTGTAGCCTTTGTAGTCGTAGCCTTTGTTGTCGTAGCCTTTGTTGTTGTAGCCTTTGTTGTTGTGGCCTTTGTTGTTGTGGCTTTTGTTGTAGTCGGCTTTGTAGTAGTAACCTTAGTTGTTGATGAGTCCTCCGATGATGGTTCAGTTGATGTCTGTGTTTCTGAAACCTTTGTTGTTATAGTCAAGGGCTCACTCTTTGTATACCATTTAACCTTACCATCAACTTTTTTATACGCTCTTACTACGAAGGTGTAGGTTGCACCGCTTTCGAGTCTTTCAACCTTATAGGAGGTATCCTTGATACCGCTTGCTTCTTTTATATACTCACCGTCGACAACTCTGTAAAGTCTGTAAGCAGTAGCACCTGAAACCTTACCCCAGTTGAGAGTAACACCCTTGGTGCCTATAGAAGGTTCAGTAAACTTTGCTTTTGTCTTGTCAACAGTCTGTATAACAACAGCTGAGGATGCCTTATTCCATACAACACCCTTGCTTGTTTTTGCATAAGGCTTGATTTTGAATTTATATGTAGTATCTTCCTTAAGATCAGTCAGCTTATAAGTTGTGACCCCCTTAACCGAAGCCTTTACTACATACTTATCTTTACTGGGGCTGTACTGGTAAACTCTATAACCCGTAGCGCCCTCTACCTCCGCCCATTTAAGGGTAACGGAGTTCTTTGTTGCAGTTGCTTTTGGTGTGGGTGACTTACCCATCTTATCAGTTGTTACTGTTACAGATCTGTATTTGCTGCTCCAATAGGTTTTACCCTGATATTTACGGTAAGTCTTGACAGCAAACTTGTAGGTTTCACTTGCAGTCAGATCCTCAACAACATATTTATTTGTTTTAACTGTCTTGATAGCTTTAAGTTTTCCGTCAACAACCTGATAGACCTTGTATCCTGTCGCCTTGCTGACCTTTCTCCATCTGAGCTCAACCGAACTTGCAGTTTCCTTATCGGCAACTAATTTTTCAGTCCTGGCAACTGTTATCGGTGCCGCTTCAGCTCCGATAATATTAACAGAGAAGAATATAATAAGGCTTAAAATAAGACATAATATTCTGGACGTTTTTTTCATAAACTTCTCCTTTCATCCAATTAATATTTCTTAACAATTAGTATAACAAAGCACTTTTGCATTGTCAACTAAAAATAGTGAATATTAGATTAATAAAATTATCGATCTATTTATTAAAAGGGCCTGTACATACGACAGGCCCTTAAAACCGTTTACTTACAATTATTAATAGTGGAGTGCACCACAAGCACATTCTCTATTTATACCAAAAAGTTTGAAGAATATCAGAGGTATATCGTAGAAGAAGAATCTCAGAATACCGCTCTGATGACAGTAGCATGTGCAATCAACCTTGTTTTCACCAGAATTATCGTTATTTGAATCATCGGGATTTGTTGTGCCTTCATTGGATGATGCATTGATTACAGCATCACAAACATCACATTTGTTATCAGCATTTTCATCTGTATGAGCTGTCTTAGGTGTTTTTTCCCTGAGCACAGTCGGACACTTATGGCATTTAGCAATCAGAAGACCTTCCTGCTTGCAGGTTGCTTCTTCTGATACAACCCAGTTGGTTACCTTATGACCCTCAGCCTTTATCTCACGTGTATATGTTGCATTGCAGCGACTGCAGTCAGCTTTTTCGATACCGTCTTCTGTACAGGTAACAGCCTTTGAAACCTCTTCATCAATCACGTAATCGTGGCCGAGAGCATCTATTGTTTCCTGTTCTTCGATAACTTCTTCACACTCTTCGCAGATAATCAGATCTGTTAAGCCGGCTTCGGTACAAGTAGCCTTTGTTCCGGGAATTCTCTTTTTTGTATGACCTGTAGCCTCAATTTCTACGCAGTTTGAAAGGCCGCAGCTCAGGCATAATTCGAATTCATCCCAGCCAGGCTCTGTACATGTGGGCTCCTGAGCACTTATGGTAACATTATTATGACCATTAGCAGGTACTACCACCTGAGCTACTGTAACCACATCACAAACAGAACATTTCTTACCCTCTGTATAACCTGATTTCAGACATGTGGGAGCTACAGCGTCTATAGTCACTATAGTATGACCGGTAGCTGAATCAATATCATCAAGTGTATTTGTTACATTGCATCTGTCACACTTTGCTGTCTTTGTACCGTCTTCAAGACAGGTTGCATTGCCGTCTGTTACATAGTTTGTAAAGCTGTGACCAAGTGCTGATTCTTCATCATCAAGTGTATTTGTCTCATCACATCTGTCACACTTTGCTGTCTTTGTACCGTCTTCAAGACAGGTTGCATCCTCGTTTGATACGTAGTTTGTGAAGCTGTGACCGAGTGCTGATTCTTCATCGTCAAGTGTATTTGTTTCATCACATCTGTCACATTCGGCTGTCTTTGTACCGTCTTCAAGACAGGTTGCATCCTCGTTTGATACGTAGTCTGTGAAGCTGTGACCGAGTGCTGATTCTTCATCATCAAGTGTATCTGTTTCATCACATCTGTCACACTTTGCTGTCTTTGTACCGTCTTCAAGACAGGTTGCATTGCCGTCTGCTACATAGTTTGTAAAGCTGTGACCAAGCTCCTCGCCCTCAGTTACATTGCAGGTCTTGCAGAACTTTGCTGCCGTACATGTGGCAGCCTCCCAGTTGTGACCGGGTGCTGTGATAACTTCTTCGATAAGGCTTCTTAAATCACGGCAAATAGTACACAGCTTAAGCTGTTCACCGTCTGTTGTACAGGTTGCCTGAGTCTTTATATACCACTCTTCAGGATATTCGTGCTCGAGACGAGCAGTTTCGCCCTTTGCTTCTTCACCGCAGACAGCGCAAATCTTATTATCAATACCATCCTCGTAGCATGTAGCGTCTACATGGCCTTCGAGCTTAATCCAATCGTGACCGAGAGCAGGGATAGTTTCTGCATCTGCAGTAAACTTTTCACAGACAGTACACCACTTCTCTCCCTTTTTGCCTTCTTTAGTACAGGTTGCAGCCTGTTCGTGATAAACTTCTGTATGACCGTTTGCAGGCACTTCCTCTGATTTTCTTGCGTTACAGTTTATAACTGTGCAGAAGAAGTATTTAACGCCCTTTTCTGTACAAGTGGGTTCTACTGTAATTCTACCTTCGCCCCAGATATGTTCCTGAACTGAATCTTCTTTTAACACTGAACACTCTTTTACTGTACAATATAAGTAATGTTTACCATCTTTGCCGTCTTTATAATATCTTGACCAAGAGTGTCCGTTTTCAGGAATTACTGTGTCTTCAATTGTGATTACTTCTCTGAGGCTTGCATCACTGAATAAGGTCTCACATAAAGTACAGTAAACATAACCTGTACAACCTTCTTCGGTACAAGTAGGAGCCTGATAACGTACAGTTTCTGTCTTATGTTCAAGATACTTGATTGTGTAATCTCTTTTTTTGATTTCAGCAGTCGCCTTCTCATCTTTAAAGCAAAGAGAGCAAGCCTTACATGCATAATATTCTATGTTACCGTCTTTGAAGCAGGTAGGTTTAACTGCTTCAATTTTCTCAAGGTTATGCGATGCAGGAATTATTACATCCTTTAACTCTGTTTCTGCATTTTCATTCGCAAAGTTTTTACCGCAAACATTACAGTTCCAATGTTCAATATTACCGCGTCTGTCGCAGGTTTCCTTGACGGCGTCAATTTTTACAAGTCTGTGACCGGGAGCTTCTATAAGCTCTGTCTCTACTAAAACCTCACCGCACTCATCGCACATCATACCGGCAGTGTTTCCGTTTTCCACACATGTTGCCTTTACTGCAGGAATTTCTTTTTCCTTGTGGCCTAATACTGCACAATCATAATAGTTAAAGTTAATTGTTACATTGTCACCGAAAACAGCTGTATCACCAACAATCTCAGCCCACTGCTCAGCTGTACCGCCGAAGTTTACTGTTTTCAGGTTGGTGCAACCTGCGAATGCATCAGCAGCAATTGATTCGATATCCTCACCGATAACAATAGTATTAAGGCTTGTACAATCCTTAAATGCTCTGGCTTCTAATGTTGTTACACTCCATAAAACAACAGAAGTGAGCTTCTTACAACCTCTGAAAGCACCGGCTCCGATTACCTCAACGCCATTGCCCAAATCAACAGTTGCAAGACTTGTGCACTGATAGAAAGCGCCATAACCAATATACTCTACACTATCAGGAATGGCAACCGATTTAAGAGTATAGTTCTTTTTGAAAGGCATTAACTCGTCATGACCGGTAGCCACTTCTTCTTCAAAACTGAGAGCAACAACCGGGTAACCGTCTAATGTTCCGGGAATTTCAACCACAGTATCAGTCCCCTTATACTTTGTGATTGTTGCCTTATCTTCTGAAAGTATATACTCATAATCGCCACAAACTGTAGCACCAACGGCAAATGAGTAACCCATAGGCACAACACTCATAAGCATAACTATACTCAGAATAAGAGCAAGTGTCTTTTTAATAGTTTTTGTCATAATTTTTTCCTCCTTTATTATAACAATTATACATTGTAAATTTTATCACCATAAACAAGTAAAGTCAATCAAGAAAATTATTTTTTTGAAATTTTTGTAAAAATTGACGAAAACCGTCTGCTATCCTGCAAACGGTTTCTTTGTAATATAATTATTTGCCGAAATGTGATACTATTCTCTCATACTCCTCATCTGAAATAAGAAGCATTGAACCGTGTCTCGGAGAGAAATCAAGACTGTAAGTATCATCCTCAGCTTTCGAGAAGTTCACAAAGTCAGTTGTTTCCTGCATCACATATCTGCCCTTGGTGTAGGAGTCCATTATCATTATCCACTTATCTGTACCTGCCAGAGGATACATACAGCATCCCTCAGTATCATCTTCAAAAACAGTTATGTTTTTATTCTCAGGCTCCTTATAGGGACCTGTAAGCGAATCGGAATACACGTAACAGATGTGCTTTTCATTTTCATCCTTGTAATACATATAAAAAGTTCCGTCATTTTCTACTATGTCACCATCAATGGCATCCTTCTTACAAGGTGGTGCATAAAGGATCTGCGGTTTTGTTTCAAGACATCTGAAATCCTTGGTATAGGC
>JAZQUF010000151.1:0-7167 GCA_045631165.1 Acutalibacteraceae bacterium | reverse complement strand
GATCACACTTTGAAAGATTTACTTATATCAATTGCCAGCGGTCTGGTTAACGAACCGGATCAGGTGACTGTTGAGGTTGACGACATTAATGAAGAGGGTGTAGTGGTATACCACCTTCATGTTGCTCAGGATGATATGGGTAGAGTTATTGGTAAGCAGGGCAGAATTGCAAAAGCTATCAGAACCGTAATGCGTGCAACTGCAAACAGAAGCGACACAAAGATTTCAGTAGAGATCGACTAAAAAATTATTCCCCGTCTGTATAAGATGGGGAATTTTTTTGTATATTTATATTCTGATACCGGAAGTCAGCTTAAATGAAGTGCTCATAAACTTTGAAAGCTGGCTGAAAAAATGCTTGTACCAGGGGAATACTCTTCCACCTCCACTGATATCAAATGGCTCAAAGTGAGCATAATCGTCAGTCCAGTTAAATGAGCCTATCTCCTGACTCGAATAGCAAGGATAACTATATCCCCTTCTTAATTTTGTAAAATCTTCAGAGATATAAAATCTTTGCTCAAATTCACTTGTGAGGTAATCATCGGGACGATTGCAGTCATAGCAGATAAGTACTCTTGCACCATCTTCCTGAGTATAAGCACCGGTCAGAAGAACAGTATGTCCCGAGCTTGTGAAAATATTCTCAGGGTAATAGGTGAATAAAACAATATTTCCGTCGGAAACAGAATTGTACACATCCTTCAGCTGCTGTGAATACATTTTTGAGCCTTTCTTCTGACTGAAGTTTTCACAGAGAAAGCTTCCTGCTGCTGACCATTGATAATAGTTGATTTTACTTGCCACCTCGGCAGAGTTAGGCAAATCTGCAATACAATCTGCATCGGTGCGGTCTTTGAGCACATCTGTCACACCGTAATGCTGAAGAAAAGCAAGGGTGGACATACCGTAACAGGAGCCTTTCCACTCCCATAAGCGGTAGGTTGAAAAGACGGCGTTCAACAAAATGGTTACGGGAGAAATGACTCCGAAAACCTTGTTAGCATTGTGCTTCATCATTCTGTAATCTTCATTACTCATATAGTATCCGTCAAATTCATCGGTATGGAAATATCTGTCGCTGTTTGAGAAGCTCAACACCTCATCACTTTCAAGAAGCAAGGGCGTCTTCCTGGCTTTAAGGGTTACCGAAGCAAACGGCAAAGTTTCGCCACTGTAATATTCTTCACCACTTTCAGAGACCCAACTGATGAAGGCTGTGGTGTCATTACTGCAATAACCACTGTAGGCTGCAACTATTCTGCTACCGCTTTTATAAGTGAAATCCTTTTTATACCCACAGCTGTCACAGCATTCGTAGGTTATAGTCACTGTGCCGACTTCAGGAATCTCTCCTTCAAATATATCAAAATTCCCGTCTGACGGCTTTTTCAGTGCAGAAACATCAAAAGCAAAATTACTTGTAAAAAGCAACACCTGGATAAGTATCACAGCTAACAATTTAAGGACATGTTTTTTCATATTTATGCTCCCATGCTGAAATTTAATGAATTTCTTACTTTTATTATAGCATAACGATATTTGGAAAACAATGATTTTTCAGTATAAAAGAAAGAGCCTGATTTCATTTTCAGACTCTCTTGATTCATTATTTTTTCCGATCGCATTGATGTAACTTTACTCGCCCACTATTGCAAAGCTCTTTATTACATGAACAAACGGTTCAGCTTCCCATCAGGCTTTCAAACCTGTATCCCTCTGCTCTTGCTCTGTCGATAATCTCAGAGAGCGCCTCGGCATTGTCTCTCGACACACTGTGGAGAAGTATCACCGCACCCGGATGAAGCCTTGACATAACCTTTTCTATAGTGTAATCCTTACCCCTCACCTTAGAGGTATCCCAATCATCATAAGCCACTGACCAAAACACACTACTGTATCCCAGAGAGTGAATAAGCTCCAAGGCACTCTCATTATATTCACCTGCAGGAAAACGGAAATATTTTGCCGTATAGCCGAAATTTCCACGGAGATAGTTTTCCGTCTCCTCGATTTCCTTTGCCATTTTACTACGACTGATGCTTGCAAAGGACGGATGGGTTGTCGAGTGATTACCTACAATATGCCCCTCTTTTATCATGCGCGCAATCAGATCGTTTTCCCTCTTTATATGGTCAAGGGTACAGAAAAATGTTGCTTTTACCCCCTTTTCCTTAAGCACATCAAGAACCTTGTTCGTAAGATTTTCATATTCATATCCGCAGTCGAAGGTAAGATACAGCACCTTTTCTCCCGACGTGTCAAGGGTGAATGCACCGTACTTCTCTAAAGTCTTCTGTAGCTCAACAACTGTATGATGAGCCTTGCCGTCGCTTGCAGGACCGTGAGAGTGGCTCACCTTTTTTGTTGAAAGCCCCTTTGTGTCGTCATCAGCTGTATATGTGATTTTTTCAAGAGGAGCAAATCCCGATTTCTGAGATGAATCAGGCGTACCCGTAATAATCATTTTTTCTTTGATTCTATTTCGGTTTTCATCACTCAGCATAGTAGATCCCATAATTTCAGGTGTATCTATAAGACTTTCTGTTGTGCCTGACTCCTCGGCAGAGTACTGCGTAGTAGTCAGCTTAAGTTTTGTTTCTCTGCCTTCACCGCAGGAAACAAAACTCAGACATAATATTACTGACAGCAAAAGCACTATAATTTTTTTCATAATTCTTACCCCTTTGACATTATATGTACCTCGGCAGACTTTTGCCCGCCGATTAAGTCTCAAGAGTACTTCACTTGAACATATACCTGACATCGCCGATGAGGTTTTCCATATTTTTCATAGCTTTTTTAGCGGTTTTTCTGGCACTTCGTCTCATCATACTGCCTGCCATAGCACCTTTAAGGTATGCTGTAGCACCGCCGACTGCCATACCTATGCCGACACCGGTCATAATGCTTTTCATCATAGCTTTTCTCTCCCGTTGTTTTTTCGTCCGAAAGGGACATTCTTATTTTTATACAGAGAGATTTTTTTATGCAGTATAATTTTTTACATTTATATTTGAATTTTTCAAAAGAAGTGCTATAATATACCAAGCTTAATTACGGAGGCACAGACAATGTCAAAGCTTAATATAGTCCTTGTTGAACCGCAGATACCTCAGAACACAGGCAACATTGCCCGCACCTGCGCTGCAACAGGAGCATCACTTCACCTTGTAAAACCAATGGGCTTCACCGTTGACGATAAAAAATTAAAGCGCGCAGGTCTTGATTACTGGTATCTTTTGGATATCACTTATTATGACAGTCTCAGCGACTTTTTTGACAAAAACAAAGATGGTAAGTTTTTCTATTTCACCACAAAAGGTCAGCATATTTATTCTGATGTTTCTTTTCCCGAAAATGCATATATAGTTTTCGGCAGAGAAGATGCAGGTCTGCCTGAGGAACTTCTTAAGGCCAACCCCGATACTTGTCTTAGAATGCCTATGATTGGTGATGCGAGAAGTCTTAACCTCTCCAATACTGTTGCCATTGCCACCTATGAGGTACTTCGTCAATGGGGATTTCCTGAGTTGCTTTGCAGTGGTGAACTGACGAAGTATGAATGGTAATTCAACAATTACCAATATGGTCGCGAATTTACACTTTACTATTATTCAGTCATATCCAGCACAAGAATTTTTTTCAAAATAATAAATGAGCAAATTATAAAGAGGCAACTTTTCAGTTGCCTCTTGTTTTTATATTTGATTTGGTGGGCAGTTTATGGTGGTGCCTGCGGCACAATTTGACCCCTCTGTCGGTTGCACCGACATCTCCCCTTTCAGGGGCGACAAGACTAAGGTGGTGCCTGCGGCACAATTATAATGCGGAGCGAAGCGACCCTAATTGCTCATTGCTAATTGTTCATTGCTAATTTTTTAATTCCTAACGGTTCAGCATCCACACCATAAAATTAAGATATGCCGCAAAGGTCACCCATAGAATATAAGGTATCTGTAAATAAGCTGCTATCTTATCTGTCTTGCCAAAGGGTATAATCATAAGAAGAATAAGCACCCAGAGGAGCAGAATCCAGAAAAACGCAAAGCCGTATGCCTGAAAATTGAAAAAGAGGATACTCCAAACAAAATTTGCCGACAACTGCAACAGATATAAAAGCAGCCCGCCATTTTTTTCTTTCATATCGGATGCTATCCACACTCTCGCCGCACTGATCCCCATAAGGGTGAAAAGTATAGTCCATACAATCGGAAACACAATATCAGGCGGAGTCAGTGCAGGCTTTTCAACCATAGCATATCTGTCCATACCCATACTTGTAAACAGAGCTGAAAGTACACCTACGCCAAGGGCCAGAGCAATAGAAATCCCATAAATTTTTACTTTGCCTTTATTAATATTCACATTTCATCACCCTTTATATTATATGAGAGTGGTGTTTTTTTATACCTCTTTCATCTATCGCCTCAGGTGCATATTTGGTTACTTCAACAACATAGCAACTGAGAAATATAACGAACCTTTACTCTGACTTATTGATAATACTCAGCATCTGCTATTTTTTTTACATTTGCAGGACTTTGCCCCTCACCCCACAAAGTTTTGTAAAAGTTTGACAAAACTTTACTTGTTCCCTTATTCATAATTTCTCATTCAAAATTATAATTGATAAAACACTGTCTCTTCTCCCTCTGTCTCACATCTGTACCTGCCTCCTGCTTTCACCTTGCCCTCAAGGATTTCCTCCGAAAGCTTATCCTCAACCTTATTCTGAAGTGCACGTCTTAAAGGCCTTGCACCGTAAACCCGATCAAATCCTGATTTGGCAACAAGCTTCCTGACTTCATCAGTAAATTCCATATCAATATCCATTGCCGAAAGTCTCTCTCTGAGTGTACCGAGCATTCTGCCGGCAATTTCTTCTATTTCATCACCTGACAGCTGATTAAAGATAATCACCTCATCAATTCTGCCTAAAAATTCGGGTCTGAATGCCTTTTTCAGTTCACTCATAACGGCACCCTTTATCCTTTCCTCGGAGACTTTTCCGTTGTCCTCACCGAAGCCTATAGCCTTACTTTCGCCCGCAATCTGCTTTGCACCGAGGTTTGACGTCATAATAATGACGGTGTTTTTAAAGTCAACCCTTCTGCCTGTTGAATCTGTGAGGATACCGTCATCAAGTATCTGCAGAAGCATATTGAAAACATCGGGATGAGCCTTTTCAATTTCATCAAATAGAATAATACTGTAAGGCTTTCGTCTGATCTTTTCTGTCAGCTGTCCGCCCTCATCATAGCCGACATAACCCGGCGGTGAGCCCACTAATTTTGAAGCATTGTGCTTTTCCATATATTCACTCATATCAAGGCGTATAACTGCATTCTCATCACCGAACATAGCGGCACCAAGAGCTTTGCAGAGTTCAGTTTTACCAACGCCTGTGGGACCTGAGAAAATAAATGAGCCCATTGGTCTCTTAGGATCCTTAAGACCGCTGCGACTTCGTCTTATTACCTTTGCAACAGCTTCAACAGCCTTGTGCTGTCCTACGATTCTGCCATGAAGAAGCTTTTCAAGATTCAGAAGCTTTTCGCTCTCTTCAGCGGTTATCTCACTTACGGGTATACCTGTCCAGCCTGATACTATCTGTGCAATTTCTTTCACAGTAACCTCAGAAAAGCCGTGAGAGGATTTTTCCTTCCAGTTAGTTTTTTCTACAGTAAGCTCACTCATAAGCTCCTTTTCCCGATCCCTGAGCTTTGCCGCGCCTTCGAAGTCCTGAGCATTGACAGCAGCAGCCTTTTCAGCTGTTACCTCTTTAAGCTTCTGTTCAATTTCTTTTACCTCAGGTGGCATAGTGAAAGAGCGAAGCCTCACCTTCGAACACGCCTCATCAATAAGATCAATAGCTTTATCTGGCAGAAATCTGTCACTGATATACCGTACCGACATTTTCACGGCAGAGTCGATAGCCTCATCGGTGATTTTCACCTTGTGGTGAGCCTCATATTTACTGCGAAGTCCCCTTAGAATTTCAACCGTTTCCTCAGCTGTAGGCTCTCCTACCTTGACTGACTGAAAGCGTCTTTCAAGAGCGCTGTCTTTTTCTATATATTTTCTGTATTCATCCAAGGTCGTTGCACCTATAACCTGCAGTTCGCTTCTTGCAAGGGATGGTTTGAGTATATTTGCTGCGTCAACTGCTCCCTCAGCTGACCCCGTACCGATAAGATTGTGAACCTCATCGATAAAGAGGATAACATCCTTGCTTTTTACGGTTTCCTCAATGCAGGTCTTTATTCTCTCCTCAAAATCACCACGATATTTGGTACCTGCCACCATACTCGTAAGATCAAGGGATACTATACGCTTTCCTTTAAGCGGCTCGGGCACTTCACCCTCAGCAATTTTCAGTGCCAGACCCTCGGCTATAGCTGTCTTACCTACACCCGGTTCTCCTATAAGACACGGATTGTTCTTTGTTCGTCTGGAGAGGATTTCAATAACTCTTTCTATTTCTTTTTCTCTGCCTATAACCGGATCAATTTCACCCTTTGATGCCTTGGCTGTTATATCACTGCCGTGCTTATCAAGAGTAGGAGTCGATGACTTTTTACCGCTCTGAGTGCGTCTTGATGAAGGTGATGCATAGGAGCTTTTCCCCACAGACGAATCAAGTTCAGCTAAAATACTGTCCGTATCAGCGCCCAGCTGAGCAAGTATAAAGGCGGCGCAGCTGTCGTCCTCGCTGAGAATGGCATTCAGAAGATGCTCAGTGCCTACATAGCCCGCACTTTCTCCACCGGCAATTGATACGGAAAGCTCAATAATATGCTTGCTTCTGGGAGTAAAATCATCAGGCGTCAGTACTGTCGGCATTCCGACGCCAACAGTCTTTTTTATTTCCTGCTCAACGCTTGAAGCTGTAATCCCCTTTGATGCCATCAGAGATGTGGCAACACTGGCGCCCTCTTTTACTATTCCGCAAAGAAGATGCTCACTGCCCACATAGGTGTGACCTAAATTTTCTGCCGTCTCAACAGCACAGTTGAGGGCTCGGTTGGCTTTTTCTGTAAAGCCTGTGAATTTGTACATAGTAGTTACCTCCCTTATTCTTGCAACGAAGTTGCGTATCGGATTTGCTTCAAACAAATATATCGAGAGCGAAGCGCATATCGAGTTGCCATAGGCAACATATCG
>JAZQUF010000150.1:0-12635 GCA_045631165.1 Acutalibacteraceae bacterium | reverse complement strand
TTGTCATTTACAATGCAGGCACCAACCTGTGTGTTAGGGTCCTTGCTTCTGTATGAGGAAAGCATTGCAACCCCCATGAAGTATTCGTCCCAAGATAAATAATCCTGTCTTTTAGCCATAATTTTTTCTCTCCTTTAAATTGCACCTCTGTAATAAAGTCCTCGTGTATAGCTTGAAGAGTCTGAAAGCTTTTTGCCCTCTCTGTAAGCTTCAAGGATATTCTCACAAAGCTCTGCTTTTTCTTTTGTAAAATAGAAGGTTACGAAATCCATATTTTCAATTTCGTTCATTCTGTCTGCCATATAAATGGGTTGACAGTTAAGAATTTCACTATATCCCATATTACACACAACAGGGAATTTTTTTCCCATTCTGTCTGTCAGATATGAGTTGCCCTTGCACTCCTGACAAGTCCTGCCGTTTTTTATAGGGCAGTTTCTTGTGAGCATCAGAGGCAGTCTGCCATAAACGATAATGCCTCTCGGTACTCTGCCGCCGATTGAACCAAGGTCTTTGAGGGTAAGCTCAGGCGACAAGGTTAAAGACTTTACACCGAGACTCTCTAAAACACTGACAGAAAGGCTGTTTGCAGTGTTCATTGAGAAGCCTGTATGAATCTCAAAGCCGAGTCTTTTTGCAATAGCAAGACCGTCTAAGGTAGAACAATATGCAATGTTAATTCCAAGCTTTTTTGCTCTTAAAAGTAAAGTTTCAACAGCTTTTTCATTGCCGAAAATGCCTCTCGGCACCTCGATTCCCAGGTTTATGCCAGAGTTTTTAAGGCTTTCCACCGAGTTTTCATCAATATAAAGCGGTAAATATAAGTTTTCAACATTTGAAAGATCTTTCGGTATCTGCTCTTTTTTTGCCACTCTGATGTGGAATTTCGGTGTGCCTTTTGCTTCGTGCTTTGTAGGTTTTACTGCTATATCTGTAAAGCTTGTTGGCTTTACAGATGTGAGCTTGTTTTCAAGCTCTGAAAGGGCAGTTCTGCGAAGATTATTTATAACACTTGCAGGTACAATAAGACTCTCATCAAGATCGATTTCAATTTTTTCAGCATAGAACTGAGTGCCACCGCACTTACCTATTCTGTCAGCAAGACTCTCCTTGGTCATAGGCTTGTTGAGTGCCTTTTCAGGAATCGCCTCATCACTGATAAAGCAGGTCTTACCCATGGCAGAAACACTCAGGGATACTTTCACACCCTCAACAACGCTTAAATAAAATTCTACGGGGATAAGGGGAGTCTCTTTTTCATAGGCTCTTGAAAGCTCGGTGAGAACTTTATTGGTTGAAGCAGTAACATCTTCCTTTTGTCTTATGCCGAACATATCTCTGCCGAGCTTGCTTTCGAAATAACCTTTTGTAAATCCTGAGCGTGAGAATACAGCTCTGAGCTTATTGGTAAGGTCTTCCTCAAGCTTGCCGTCAAGAGCACATTTTATACTCGTTACAGCGGCACTGACATATTCGGGACGTTTCATTCTGCCCTCGATTTTAAGGGAGTCGATATTCATAGAAAAGATATCATCCATTTTTTCAACCAGTGACAAATCCTTAAGGCTGAGGTCATTACCCGTACCGCCCTGTACTGCAAAAGGCAAACGACAGGGCTGAGCGCAGAGACCACGGTTGCCGCTTCGTGCACCGAAGATACTGCTCATATAGCACTGACCTGATACACACATACAAAGTGCACCGTGAACAAAAATTTCAATTTCGGCTTCAGTGTTGTCTTTGATTTCTTTTATCTCTTCCTTTGAAAGCTCACGGGGGAGTACAGCTCGCTTGTAACCTAAAGCGTCAAGAAGCTGCACACCTGAAAGGGTACCCACAGACATCTGTGTGGAAGCGTGACGCTCAATATCGCCGGCACACTGCTTAAAAAGATATGCCATACCCAAATCCTGAAGGATAACTGCATCTGCACCGCTTTCAGCGATAAGCTTTATTGTGTCAAGAGCCTCTTTTATCTCTCTGTCAAGAAGAAGTGTATTGACAGTGATGTGCACCTTTACATTTCTGGCGTGACAGTAATCAACAGCTTCTTTAAGTTTTTCTCCTGCAAAGTTTTCTGCTTTCATTCGCGCATTGAAGGCTGCAGTTCCAAGATAAACAGCATTGGCACCTGAACGTACTGCTGCAATCAGAGCTTCGGAAGAGCCGGCAGGAGCTAATATCTCGGGCTTATTTTTCATTGCTGTTTATAGGTCTGATGTTCTTGTTATTGCCGCTTACTGCACCTAAAACCGCATTAAGCTCAGCCTTGAGTCTGCCGTTTTCGATAGTGAGTGATTCGAGCTGTCTCTTTGCTTCTTCAAGCTCGTGTCTTGCCCAGTCAGCCTTGCTCTTGGCATTTGAGGCATCATCGAGATAATCCTTGATCTGCTCACGGAGTCTGTCGGCAGAATCGGACGCTTTCTTGCACTCGTCAGCATAGCTGAGTGCTGCAAGAACAGCTGCCTGAGTTGTTGAAAGCCTGGGGCTTTCTTTCATAATTTTTGCAAGAGCTCTGTCAAGATCTCTGCCAAGCTCCTGGACGTATTTCACGTCATCTTCAGCGATAATTGAATATTCAACGCCTGCGATAAAAAGTTTGATTTTTGTTGCTGCCATAATATCATTCCCTTCGGGTGAATTCGGAATTCGGAAAGCGGAATTCGGGCTACGGGGTACGAAAAAGGTAATATTTTACTTTCTCAATGCAGAATTGCGCAGTTTCCGAATATACATTATATATTATACAACATAAGCTATTTATAATCAAGCAAAAAAATAAATGTAATATTTATATTTATTATCAAAATCGTTTGCATTTTGCCTGCAGAAGTGATATAATTACGAAGTTATAAAGATTGATATTTTGCCGGAAGGAGGATTATAATGGATGCTATTAAAGAAATCATAAGTCAGATTTACGCTATAGATGAAATGCGTTATATTATCGACGCTGTAATCAAAATGGTTCTTGCAGTGTTATTCAGCGGTATTATCGGTTTTGAGCGAGAGCATTCACACAGACCGGCCGGCTTCAGAACACATATTCTGGTGGCAGTAGGCTCAACGCTTGTTATGATGACTTCAAAGTTTGTTTTTCTTGAGTATCAGGGTATAGTTACCGTTGATCCGACGAGACTCGGTGCACAGGTTATCAGCGGTATAGGTTTCCTCGGTGCAGGTACTATTCTTCGTGAGGGCTACAGCGTAAAGGGTCTTACAACAGCCGCATCTCTATGGGCAGTATCCTGTATAGGTCTTGCAGTAGGTGCGGGATACTATATCGGTGCACTTGTTACCACACTTGTAATTTACATCACCCTCAACACTCTCAAGCGTTTTGTTGCAAAGGGTAATCCCTCGAGAAATATTTACATTGAAGCTGACAACCTTTCCCGTCAGGCGGCAGATATAGGCGCTATCATCAAGCGCTACGGCGGAAATCTTCATACCCTTGAGGTGCTTTATGCTGACAGCATTTCAGCCAAGCGCAAGAGTGACTCCATTGTTATGAAGGCCATTGTTTTTCCGAAAGACGAAGAGAGTCTCAATATGACTATTTCGGCAATCAGAGCTTTGGATGGCATAAGAGATCTTTACATTGATTAAAAACTAGATAGCACTATTGGGACGCGGGTAAATAACCCGTGTCCTTTAGTTTTATCCCGCCGAGGGAGAAAAAGAGAATAACATTGCGTTTTTTTGATTTGCCGTCCCTTTTAGGGAAGGGGTGCGCTTGTGGCATAGCTCACTACTAATTTAATACACAACCAAAACGGCGGGATAAAACCTGCCGTTTTTCTTTCGGTTCGACGCGTCCCGACAAAAGCATAATAAAAAGGCAACCTCGGTTAAAAGGTTGCCTTGTCTACTTTTATTGCCCTCGCCGGGCAGGCGTTACTTTTCCTGGCGTGGAAAAATAACCAAAACACGCTGTTATTTTATTGCTTCCGCAACAGCCTTAGCAAGCTGATCGGGACAGGATGTGCCCTTGAAGCCACAACGGATGCCTGAAAGCTTTTCGATGATTTCGTCGGTTGTCATACCCTCAGCAAGCTTTGCTACACCCTGAGTGTTACCTGAGCAGCCGCCTGTAAATTTAATGTTTTTAACTATATTATCCTCGATGTCGAAAGAGATTGCTCTTGCACATACACCGCGGGTTTTATAACTGTAGCTCATTTTTCGTTCCTCCTGATTTGTATTTGAAATATCATATTATATATCTGCAGTTTTGTCAAGTGAGAATATATAGCAGTGCAAGTATAAGTATAGGGTTACGACGCTCAAGTCTTAAAAGAAAAATCATAGCGAATATCAGAACCGTATCATTATCAACTATGTCAGTGATACTGAATTCTTTTTGTACACTGCCGTTATATTGAGGCTTTCTGCCGTAAAGGTCGTGTTTCACCCGGATTCTCCTTTCACTGCAAGTCATTCAGTAAGGGCAGAAGTGAGATTATCTGCATAATTTTTATTGCTTCGTCAGCTTTTCGGCGTCTCTGAGGTGAAAGCATAGGCTTAAGAGCTGTCAGAAGCTCACATCCCGGGTCTTTGGGCTGTGATGAGAGCTTGCCGAGTACCGAGGCGATTTTTGTGATTGTCTCAAGATCGATGCCGGGGTTTGGGCTGTCGCTTTTTTCTTCATTCTGAATCTTTCCGTCGTTATGAGCTCCTGAAAAAAATTCTGAAGCTATAGACGAAAGCTGTTCGATATCACTTTGGCTCATAGAGTTTATTATGTTTTCAATAGCGTCAAGATTCAATGAGCCAAGATCCATATTGCTTACTCCTTTTTATCTTTTATCATATTGAGCACCATTTTAGCTTGAGGTGAGGACAGAATTTTTCTGAGTCTGTCAGGGTCTGAAAGTATACCGGTGATTTTGCTCTGTTGCTCGGGAGTCAGAGATTCTTTGACAGTTTTTTCGATAGCGGCAGGATCGGTGTTTCCTGAAACGCCGAATTGTTTTAATAAAGAATTAATATTTTCTTTGGTAATATTTGTTTCATTTTCCATTGAAAAACCATCCAATCTGTGATAATATAATCTGTAATAAAATAAATATGCTGAAGGGGAGGGTGATATGAATGAAAGTGCTGGTCTTTTCAGATTCACACGGCGCACTCACTCTCGCGGAGGAAATGCTTAATAAGGAAAAGGAATGCTCTCTGGTGTTCTTCTTAGGTGATGGTATAGACGAAGCCGAGAAAATGAAAGACAGATACAGGGATAAAAAATTCATCCTTGTCAAAGGTAATAACGATTGGCATTCTCAAGCTGATACGGAAGCATATAAATATATTGAGGGCCTGACACTTATGTCTTGCCACGGACACAGATTCAATGTGCGTTTTTCACTTCGGGACCTGCTGTCGTCGGCAGAGTCTGTAAGAGCAAATATAGCCCTTTACGGTCACACACATAAAAGCGGAATGTATAATGACCCGGTCACAGGTATATATGCAATTAACCCAGGTGCCTTATGCGATGGCAAATACGCAGTCCTCACAATTGAAAAAGGCAGTTTTGATATAGAATTTAAGAGTGTATATTAATTCGGTATTCGGCTCAACGAGCTAATGATACATAATTTTCTGAAAGAAAGAAGGAATAAAAATGGATGCAATTTTCGACTCATTTTTAAGTTTCGACCTTAGCGTTTTTGAGTGGATTCAGACCATTCAGAACTCTATTCTTACAACTATAATGGTTGTTATCACTACTCTCGGTGACGAAGGTATCATCTTTATTGCAGCAGGTCTTGTATTGTTCTTCACAAAGAAGTATCGTAAGATCGGTCTGGCGGTGCTCATCTCGCTTGTTGTTATGCTCATACTCAACAACCTTGTGCTTAAAGAGATGCTGGAAAGAGTAAGACCCTTCTACATCTTCAACCTTGATGGTCTTCTGGCTGACAAAGAGGCATTCATCAGTGCCGGCAGACTTGGTAAGTTCGAGGTTATGGTAGAAAAAATTCAGGCGCTTACTGAAAAGTATCCTGAAATGGCTGCAGAATGGCTTGCGAAGTATCAGTATCCCAATTTTGTTGAAAAGCTTACAAGCTTCTCATTCCCCTCAGGTCACACATCATCAGCATTTGCGGCTTGCTTTGCTGCTCTTCTTCTTAATAAGAAGATCGGTATTCCCGCTATGGTATTTGCAGCACTTATGGGCTTCTCAAGAATTTATGTTGAAGTTCACTACTGCACAGACGTTATCGGTGGCGCAATAGTTGGTATTCTCTATGCTGTTATCGGTGTGCTTATTGCAAAGGCTCTTTACCCTGTAGTTGAGAAAATTCTCGCTGCACTCAAGGCAAAGTTCTGCAAGAAAAAGGAAGCATAAAATTAAATCAATCAAAGCAGGTGGCAATCACCTGCTTTTTGTTTTGGGTGCTGCAGGAAACGGCGGGGGCTCCGTCGCCGTGTACGGCGCGAGGATTCCGTCGGAATCCTCGTAAATCGCTTTGCGATTTCACGGAGCCCCATTCTCATTTGCCGCAACCTGAAAACAAAAGGCACAGAAACGACTCTGTGCCTTTATATGTTGTTGAGAAAATTTTCTGCATCTTTTCTGTTTTTCAGTATAATAACCCTCTTATTCTCAGCCTCAGAAAGAAGCCTGTGATACTTTTTTCTGTTTTTGCGGCCGAAATTGAGTATAAACCAGAAGAAGGTGGGATCAAATCTCTCGCGGCAGTTGCCACCCATATCGTCTCTTACCTTGCCGTAGTTTTTTATCACTCTTTTCAGTGCCGAGAAAAAGCAGACATAAGTGGGATAATCAAGATAAATAACAGTGTCACATTCCCTGAGTCTCATTGGTATGGTGCGGTTGTAGTTGCCGTCGATAATCCACTGAGGCTTTTCCATTTCTTTTATGAGAATATTGTCAAATTCTTCGCGTGATACGCATTCCCAATCACCTTTCCATTGAATTTTGTCAAGGTGTGTAAGCGGGAGGTTAAGCTTTTCAGCGAGAGCTTTAGATAGAGTTGTTTTGCCTGAACCCGGACAGCCGATGACTATGATTCGGTTCACAGTAAGCCCTCCTCTTTTATTTTATCACGGAGTACCTGGAAATCAGAAAGTGCAAGAGGTTTGTTGCTTTCTTGTCTGAGTAGTGCTGACGGATGAAAGGTGCCCATAAAGAGTATGCCGCCTCTTTCGAAAAACTCTCCGTGCTGTGATGTAACACGAAAGTCGGGGGATATGAGCTTTTGTGCTGCAATTCTTCCGAGACACACGATGATTCGGGGCTTTATGAGCTTTACCTGCTGACGAAGATACTCTATGCAGATGTCCTGCTCTTCGGGCTTCGGATCTCTGTTCATAGGCGGACGGCACTTGACAATGTTTGCAATATATATGTTATCTTTTCTGTCAAGGTCTATAAGGGAGAGATATTTGTCTAAAAGCTGTCCGCTTTTGCCTACAAAGGGCTCGCCCTTCAGATCCTCCTGCTCACCGGGACCCTCTCCGACAAACATAATTTTTGCTTCTTCATTGCCTACACCGAAAACTACATTGTGTCTGCCTGAATGAAGCGGACACTTAGTGCACGAAAGACATTGTTCTCTCAGGTTTTCATATTCATACTTCATATTTTACTACCCCTTTGCCGACGGATTATACCATCCGTTCAGGCTTATTTTACCATATCCTTCTTAAAAGAGGAAGTGCATTATTAAAAGAATCATAAGATATTTTTTGTTTTAGGCCTGCAGGTGAGGTTATAATACGGTTTTAATCAGCATACAGATGAAAATATGAACAAAGCGCTAACAAATTTATTGAAATAAATTAAAAGGGTTGCGTTTATTTCGAAAAAATGATATTATTATGAAAAAATTTTCAGGAGGCGTTTTATGAAAACTATCATTAAGAAGTCAGCATTTCTTCTGTTCCTTATTATGATTATTTCGTTCAGCGTTGTTGCATCAAGTGCAGTATCCGAATACAAGCTGAACATATCCTCAAGAAGTATGAATGTCGGATTGAAGCAGTATACACAGGTAGAGGCTGAAGTAGAAGGTCTTGAATTACAGCCGGAAATCACATGGTCTACCTCAGATGAAACAATAGCAACAGTTAACAAAGACGGTAAAGTCAAGGGTCTTGCACTCGGCAACTTTGAAGTTATTGCAACAGCAGTTGTTGACGGCGAAACCGTTACCGCTAAGTTCCCTATGAAGGTTGTAAAGAATGAAAATCAATTCAATTCTTACCTTGAGTTCAATCATCTTCTTTCATTCCAGTATTGTTACGATGATTGTGGATACTACTATGCCAATGACAAAAAATCATGGCAGAAGGGCTTCGGCTTTGCAACAATCTATGATTATATGGCTCCCTATGTCGGCTTCGAATACGATTATGAAAGAGTCTTTTTTACATATGACGATCAGGACTTTATGGTACAGCTCTGGAAGGGCCAATACCTTATCGGCTATGGTGGCGAGATAGGAATTTATCACAGAGACGCTGATGGTCTTAAGAGAGACGATAACATTTTATACAATGCTGCCGATGAAAAATATTGGCCGACAATGGATATGAGCCTTTACCATCAGACCGATGAGGGTGATGCTCCTGAGGATTATGAATTTAAGTTCAGACGTCCTGTGGATAAATATTGGTGGTGCACAGGCTTCGTTCCCGGTATGCTGAGAGATAACGATCCTGCTGATGAGCTCAGAATTGAAGCTGTTATCACCTTCAGAGACAGTGAAATGGCATCTGCTTTTGCTGACGAGCTCGGTAATCTCGGATTCAAAAAGGCTGAATCAAGCGATACCGTAGAAATTGACGGATACTATATTGACGGCGCTGCTGTTACAATTTCATGGCAGAATATTATTGAACCCGATGTTGAAAAGAACTGGGCTAATATCGGTTCATTCTTAATCGGTATGATATTTACAGTTCTTGCTAAATACGGCTTTGACGGTTTAGTAGCTCTGTTTCTTCAGTAATTATATTTTCCTGCATCAGTTTTGATGCAGGAAAATTTTTTTATTAAACTGAAAATATATAATAAAAACATAAATCTATGTTGCAATTCATTTGATTTTGTTGTAAAATAGCACTTGTAAAACTTATTATATTGTTTTTGGAGGACAATAATATGAACAGACCCGTTTTAATCGAAACATCAGCAAGACATATTCACGTCAGCCGCAGAGTTCTTGATATTCTCTTCGGTGAGGGTTATGAACTTACAAACAAAAAAGACCTTTCTCAGCCCGGTCAGTACGCTTGTGAAGAAAGAGTACAGGTAATCGGTCCTAAGGGCAGCTTCCCCGCTGTTTCAATTCTTGGTCCCGTACGTCCTGAGACTCAGGTTGAGCTCAGTGCAGGCGATGCACGTTCAATCGGCGTTAAGGCTCCCATCCGCGAGTCAGGTGATCTTGAAGGCAGTGGCGGATGTAAGCTCGTTGGCCCCAAGGGTGAAGTTGAACTCAATGACGGCGTTATCATCGCAAAGCGTCATATCCATATGACTCCTGCAGATGCTGAGAAGTATAATCTTGTTGACAAGCAGATTGTATCAGTTAAGGCTGACAGCGACGGCAGAGCTCTTATTTTCGGTGACGTTATCGTAAGAGTAAGCCCCTCATATGCTCTTGCAATGCATATTGATACTGATGAGAGTAATGCTGCTTCATGCACACCCGGTATGGAAGGCGACATTATCTGATTGAGCTTTTGGTTACAGCGGTCACTTCCGGGTGGCCGCTGAATTTTTAAAGGATAGGTGCGTATATGAAAAGGATATTGCAGAATGTAGCTCTTGTGCTTATATGCATTACGGCACTTGTGTCGTTTGGCTATATCAGTCTGAGTTTTGTGGGCTCAGGTGATGTTTTTGCACCCTTTACAAGTACTGCGGCACCTGTTACTGCCGAGACCACCAAAGCTGTAACAACTGATAAAGTAACCACCACCGTAAAAACTGTTACGACGACAAATCCCACAACCACAGAAACAACAACGGTACCTCAGACTGCGGTGGAGGTTGAAAATTTCACTATTATTGACCACTTCCCGCTGTCTCTTGCGAGTGGTGGCTCATGGGATATCAAACACTGCCAGGGTATGGCGATAGATCAGAAAAAAGGCTATGTTTATTATTCCTATACCAATACCTTTGTCAAGTGTGATCTTGAGGGAAACGCTGTTGGCAGTATCACCGGCATAGAGGGACACCTGGGCGATATATGCTATAACGAGAGGGATGGTAAGGTCTATGCATCTCTGAACCCTGAGGGCAAAAAGGCTTTGTATCTGGCAATAATCGACGTGGATAATCTTAACGGAATGGATGTCGACGCCGTTGAGGGTAAGCTTATAAGAACGGTTCACCTGACCCACATATGGGAGGATTTCAAGGCTAAGGTTAAGAATGAGGGTAAAACCTATTCAAGACGCTACGGTGTATCGGGTACCGATGCAATGTGCTTCGGCCCGTCATTTGAAACAGGGGATGGGCACTATCTTACAATCTCCTGCGGTACAACACCTCAGACGCAGAGAACGGACAATGATTATCAGGTGCTTGTGCAGTATGATATAACAGGCTGGTGGGATGAGTACGGACAACCTCTGAGCTATAAGAAGGTACACCACGTCGGACCTAAAGATATCCACGGCAAATTTTTTGTCTACACAGGTAATACCTATTACGGTGTGCAGACTATGACTTATTTTGATGAACTGAATTTATGGCTTCTGAATGTCTACAGCACCAGAAAGGATAACTTTCCTAAATATAATCTGTTTATTGTTGACGGAGATATCAAGCCCAAGGAGAAAGCCCTCAAGGGTCAGGAAAAGAAGGATGTGCAGAAGGTACTCACTCTTTATAAAGACGGCTCTTATGATGAGAATACCAAAATTTACGGTTGGAAAATATCAAATGGCGCAAAGGGTATGGAATATCTTTTCAACGGTCTGTTTTATATAATTCACCCATATAAAACCTGGTACGGCAAGCAGACGGGGGTTGCATATCTATATGTATGGAATCCCTCCGCATCAACGCCGTTTGCGATTGCCGCAGGTGTTGACGATGATTACACAATAGCTAAAAAGGTGCCGGAAACAACAAAGAAAAGTAAAGATTAACAGGAGATAAATATGAAAAATCATTTTTTTGCAATGCACTCAAGAATGAAATATATAAACCGCTGGGCTCTTATGAGAAACACGGTGAGTGAAAATATAAGCGAACACAGCAATGATGTGGCTGTGATTGCTCATGCTCTTGCAGTTATCAATAATGTTCGTTTCGGCGGAAATATCAACGCTGAAAGGGCGGCTTTTTTAGGCCTTTATCACGATATGACGGAAATTATCACGGGTGATATGCCCACTCCCGTCAAATATCACAGTGAAGATATGCGCGAAGCCTTCAAGGAGATTGAGGACAAGGCAGGAAGGAAGCTTCTTTCTATGCTCCCTGAGGATATGGTGGAGTATTATGAAAGTGCTTTTTTCAAGGCTGAGGGCGATGAGTATCTCTGGAAAATTGTCAAGGCTGCAGATAAGATTTCTGCGCTTATAAAGTGCATCGAAGAAAAGAATGCAGGTAATAACGAATTCGGTAAAGCTCTGGACAGCACAAGAGCATCCGTTGAAAATATGGCAATGCCTGAAGCAGATGTATTTTTGAAAGAGTTTCTGCCGAGCTTTTATCTTAGCCTTGATGAGCAGAATGAGGCTTCCTTTTAGTGAGTATTGCACAGTTTAGGCTTTGGTCATCCTATATTTTGTTGAGAATAACAAAAGTTTTAAATAATTGGAAAAAAATCATTAAAATGGTTGAAAAATCCGAAGAAATCGGATATTATATTAGGGTAGATTTTTTTAAAAATTCAATTGAAATATTGGAGGAAAAAATTATGTCAGTAAAAGTTGCTATTAATGGTTTCGGTCGTATCGGTCGTCTTGCATTCCGTCAGATGTTCGGTGCTGAAGGTTATGAAGTTGTTGCTATCAACGACCTCACAAGCCCCAAGATGCTTGCTCACCTTCTTAAGTACGATACTGCTCAGGGCAGATATGACGGTCACGAAGTTGTTGCCGGTGAAGATTCAATCACAGTAGACGGCAAGGAAATCAAGATCTATGCTTGCAAAGACGCTAACGATTGCCCCTGGGGTGAACTCGGTGTTGACGTTGTTCTCGAATGCACAGGTTTCTACTGCTCAAAGGACAAGTCAATGGCTCACATCAATGCAGGTGCTAAGAAGGTTGTTATTTCAGCTCCCGCAGGTAACGACCTCAAGACAATCGTTTTCTCAGTAAACGAAGGCACTCTTACAGCTGAAGATACAATCATCTCTGCTGCATCATGCACAACAAACTGCCTTGCTCCCATGGCTAAGGCTCTCAACAACTACGCTGCTATCCAGAGCGGTATCATGACAACTGTTCACGCTTACACAGGTGATCAGATGGTTCTTGACGGTCCTCACAGAAAGGGCGACCTCAGAAGAGCTCGTGCAGCTGCTGCAAACATCGTTCCCAACTCAACAGGTGCTGCTAAGGCTATCGGCCTTGTTATCCCCGAACTCAACGGCAAGCTTATCGGTTCAGCTCAGAGAGTTCCCACTCCCACAGGTTCA
>JAZQUF010000149.1:0-6645 GCA_045631165.1 Acutalibacteraceae bacterium | reverse complement strand
ACAAGAAAATGCACAAGAGTCGATGATAGGACGTGTATTCGGATTAATGGGTGCAATGTATTCAGGATTTCTTCCTGTTGGAATGGCAGTCTTTGGACCACTTGCAGATGTTCTACCATTGCAATGGGTTATGGTTGGTAGTGGTATTGCTCTTGTTTTAGTGACCGTTTACTTACAAGTAAAATCTAAAGTTAAGTTGTAGAATGACAAATTCCAATTTGCCTACATATAAAACCAACTCCTTGACAGTTGATTTTTGGTGTGCTATATTATAGTTAATCTTTGCACTGAATATAAATCTACAGTACAAACTGATCAGACCGTGACAAAAGTCAAGGAGTCGGGTCGCAATGGCGACAGTGGAACATTTCATCCACGGGACAGTAGAAGCTACTACTGATTTCGTGGGTGTTTTTTATTTGTAAACCCCACGTATATGGTGCCGGGAATTATATTAAACGGAGGTTTTCAGATGAACTACCAATTTAAAAGAGAAGATGTAGACTTTTACTCAAACGGAACACGCTGCAGTGCGTGGCTGTATCTTCCTGAAACAGATAAGAAATGTCCTGTAATTGTAATGGCTCATGGCCTTGGCGGTACCCGTGAACTGAGACTCTATGCCTTTGCTGAAAGATTTGCCAAGGCGGGTTACGCCTGCTTCCTTTTCGACTACCGTAACTTTGGCGCAAGCGACGGAGATAAAAGACAGCTCATCAATGTAAAGATGCAGCTTCACGACTGGAACACTGCTATTGACTTTATCAAAAAAGACAGCCGTGTTGACGGAGATAATCTTCTGCTCTTCGGCTCATCCTTCAGCGGTGGTCACGTAACATATCTCACTGCACACAGAAATGATGTCAAGGGTACTGTTGCGCAGTGTCCCTATACCAATACTTTTGCAACAATCAAAGAGGTTGGTCTGCCTTACATCATTAAAAGATCACCTTATGTTATTGCTGACGTGCTTTCAAATCTTACAGGCTATCACCCCGTTATGATGAAGCTTTCAACCTATAGCGGTGAGCTTGCATTTATGGAAGCTGACGAAAAGACAACCAAGGACTTTGTAGAGGATGCCGTATACAGAAACGAAGCACCTGCAAGAACACTTCTTGAATTCATTAAATATTCACCGGGTAAGTACTTCGGAAAGATAAACACACCGATTTATGTTGCTGCTTGTACCAAGGATGACCTTGCACCGGCTGATAAAACAATTGAGCTTGCCAAGAACGCTAAAAACTCGGTTTGCAAGACCTACAACTGCGGTCATTTCGAGATTTATTGCAACGAGCTTTTTGAGGAAGCGGTAAGTGATTATATTGAGTTTTATAATAAGATATTTTAAAAGGTGTTTCCTGAATATAAGCGATGCAACAAGTGGCTGAAGGATAATGGTGGGGCGTATATGGCGAGGCTTAGATAATTAAATTTGTGCCATCCGTAAGGGTGGCATTTTTACTTATGATATGTTATAATTGCTTTAACAAAAAACTTAAACGGGGTGTCATTATGAACCAGAAAATCATTGATGCGATAATCAGAAAGGCTAAGAGAGTTTGTCCTGATTCCTTGGCTCTTATCGGAATATATGGTTCTGTTGCCACAGGAGATACTTATGAAAAATCTGATCTCGACCTGCTTATTCTTATTGAGGATGATGACGGCTATAAGCTCGCTACAGGATTTATCCTTGAAGACAATAATGTCGGCTATGATATATACTGTACCAAGCTTGATGATTTAAGACACGATGCAGAGTGTCATCACGCACATCTTTCAAAGCTTATGGATTCAAAAATAGTCTATGTCAAAAATCAGGATGCCTATAATGAATTGTGTAAATTAAGAGATAAAGTAGTCTTATTTTTGAAATCCGAAGAGCGTTTTTTCAGAGTAAAAGAGCTTCTTGATAAAGCAAAAATATCATATGCCGATGCACTTTTATGTGACACATTAGGTAAAGTACGGTTAAATGCCTTTGGTGTAATGGATTGCCTTCTGAATGCGATTATGCTCTATCACGGAAAATATTTCAGACTTGGCGTGAAAAGAACCTTTGATGAAATAGCCAATCTGCCCGTATCTGATGAGTTTTCAGATAATATGAGAAAAATATCCGCAAGTAAGAAGGTTTCTGAAATAAGAGATTTTTTGAAAAGTCTTCTCTTATATGTAGAAAGCTACACACATAGAGAAAATCCAAAATCAGAACCCTCTGCAGTACTTACAGGGACTTATGAGGCATTGTATTCCAACTGGAGAAATAAAGTCGAAGAGGCCGCAGACAACAGCGATGTATTCTCTGGTTTTGCAAATATGTGCTGTTTTAATTATATGCTTTCTGGTATTTCATCTGAATTTAATATCGGAGATTATAATGTTATGGATGAATATAATCCTGAAAATCTGACGGATAATGTCCGCCTTTATGATAAGTATCTATACAAATATGAAAAGGTATGCAATAAAGCCGGGATAAAAATCAAACGCTTTTCTGATGTTGATGCTTTTGTATCGGATTACTTGGAAAATCAGTAAAATAAAGAATTTATTATTCAGGAGAATTGATATGAGTAATTTTCGTTTTGGTATTATGGGTGCAGCTAAAATTGCAAATAAGTTTTGTGAAGCAGTAGCACTACTTGATAACTGTGAAGTATGTGCAATTTCATCTAAAAGCTATGACAGGGCAAAAGACTTTGCGACCAAGCACGGCATAAATAAATATTACGACAGTTATATAGAAATGCTTGACAATGAAAAGCCTGACTGCGTATATATTGCCGTTACAAACAATGACCATTACCGTCTTTCAATGATGTGTGTTGAAAGATGCATTCCCGTGCTTTGTGAAAAAGCTATGTTTCAGAATTCGGATGAAGCAAGGACGGTTTTTGAAGCAGCTGCAAGAAATAAGGTTTTTGTTATGGAGGCTATGTGGAGCCGTTTCTTACCTGCTGTAAACAAGGCGAAAATGTGGATAGATAACGGTGAAATCGGTATTCCTGAAATCTCACAGTTTTCAATCGGATTTAAGGCAGTCGAAGATAACAGTAATCGATTTTTTAACCCCTTGCTTGGTGGCGGTGCAGCAAAAGATATTACGGTTTACGCCTATGAAATTACTACATATCTGATTGAGCAGGAAATAAAAAATATGAATGTTTCTGCTACATGGAGCGACAGCGGTGTAGATGTTAATAATCATATCAGTGTTGAATTTGAGCACACATTAGCAGATCTGACCGCATCTATTACAACCTTAATTGATGATACAATGATAATATACGGAAAACACGGAAAGATCGTTATCCCGAATCCCCATCATTCAAGCGAATGCTTTTTATATGATATTCGCGGAAATATCAAGGAGCATTTTGAAGATAAAGAAACGGTAAACGGCTTCACTTATGAAATCAGCGAGGCTATGAGATGCATTAATTCAGGCAGAACTGAAAGCCCTGTTGTTCCGTGGAAGGTTACAATAGCATGTTCCGAAATGTTTGATAAAATAGAAGAAACAAAAAAATGAGTATCTGACGAGGTGTTATAAATGGTTGATTACGGATTAAAAGACAGAGTTGCCATCATTACCGGAGCAAACAATCCGTGGGGGATAGGAGCAACGACTGCACTTGCCTTTGCCCGTGAAGGTGCCAAAGTGGTTTTGGTATATAAGAAGGTGGACAGACCCTTTGATATGAGTAAAACGGACAGAAACGGAGCAGACAGATACTACGGAGCAAATGCAGGAAATACAGAAGCCGTAGAATCTGAGCTCAGGAAACTGAATGCTGATTATATTACTTTGGAAAGTGATATTTCTGATGAGAAAGCCGTAAAAGAAATCTATTCTGCAGTCCTTGAAAAATACGGACGTATTGATATTTTGTTTAATAATGCCGCAACAGATGATGAAACCGGCTGTGACACAATAGAGACAGTTACACAGAATGTAATTGATGATACATTTGCCGTCAACGTCCGTGGAAGCATATTGATGACAAGGGAGTTTATCAGACATCGTGGTGATTACGGAAGAATTATAAATGTTTCTACCGATGCAGCGCAAATTTTTGCGGGACAGATTACCTATGGAGCAAGTAAGGCAACCTTAGAGGCCCTTACCCGCAGTATTGCACTTGAGGTGGCGCAGTACGGTATTACTGTGAATTGTGTTTCTCCCGGTCCTACTCAGACGGGATGGATTGATGAGGATTTTGAAAAAGTAGTTACTCCGCTGATTCCGATGGGCAGATTAATTCAGCCGGAAGATATAGCTGAAACTGTTTTGTTCCTTGCGGGTAAGCAGGCAGGAATGATTACGGGACAGATAATCAAGGTGTCCGGCGGAAAAGCCTTATAAATATAATTTGACGACATACAAAGCTTAACCCCTGACCTTCTTTTGAAAGTCAGGGGTGTTTTCATCCGTATATTTTCTTAAATGTTTCCTCGTCAATCTTACGGTCTTTAAAGTAGAACTTTTTATCCTTTTGCGTAATTGCTCTAATAACCTTGCAAGGATTACCTGCGGCAAAGGACCAATCGGGAATGTCTTTTGTTACCACACTTCCTGCACCGACAACCACATTATCTCCGATATGAACTCCGGGGAGAATAACCGTGTTGCCGCCAATCCATACATTATTACCTATAGTTACCTCAATGCCGTACTCATAACCCATAGCACGAGAGTCAGGGTACAGAGTATGTCCCGCTGTATAAATTGACACATTCGGAGCGAGCATACAGTTGTCACCGAGAGTAACCCTTCCGTTGTCAAGGATAGTACAGTTATAGTTGATGAAGCAGTTTTTACCCACAAAAATATTAGATCCGTAGTCACAATAAAAGGGCGGATTGAGGAATGTACTTTCATCAGCCTTACCGAAAAGCTCTCTGACAATAGAGTTGATACCCTCAAAGTCACATCGGTCAATATTGTTGAGCTTCTGAGTGAGCTGTCTTGCTCTTTTCATTTCTATCCAGTCATTATCGTCTGCGATGAAAAGCATCCCTTTTTCACGTCGTTCTTTGCTTGTCATAACCTTTCTCCTTGCACTTAAGATAAGATTATTGTAGCATAGTTTCAGTTTGTTGTAAACTTGTTTATTTCATTCGATCAACTCAATTACTGTCTTACCTTGTTTTTCTGCCATTTCCTTAAACTGCGCTGCACCACCGAAGCTGTGAGTAACATAAGTCACAACAATATCTGACTGCCTTATCATCCACTTGTTGCGGTAAGATATTGCGAAGCGTTTCGGTGATGTTTCAATGCCTTCGGGGAGAATGGTGTTTGTATAGTCATCATATTCGCTTTTCTTTGTTGGAAGGTAGGCTAAAACAACGCTGTAAGTTATGGAATAAGTTTGAGATAAATTCTCAAGCTGACGGCGTACCATGGTGTCGAAATTGCCGTTATTGCCTACATAAAATTCTGTAGCACCGTGATTTTCAATCAGATCAACAAGAGTCGTCCGTAGGGTCGGCTCAATTTCTTTTGGCGTGTCCTTGTGACCGAAGAAGGTTACCGTCATAAATATTCCTCCAATTTACAAAACCCACCGAAGTCAAACTCGGTGGGCTATCTTATGACCTCGCTATCTCTGTTGACTCATTTAAGAGTACGAAGACCGGCCCGCCGTTGGCATGAGGCATCTTCAAATAATAATTGTGTGTATAGCGGTCATTAAGATTTATACTACCCATAAACGGGTAAATGCATTTTAACATAAATATATTTACAAAGTCAACCCATATTCGGGTAATTACTTATAGTTTTGCAGTTATCATAATATCAACCCGTAAATGGGTAATTGTAATTATGAGGTGCAGATAATGGACTATTCAGATATTTATGTAAGACGAATCAGAAGTCTTTGCGAAAAAAGAGGAATTGCCATAAACAAGCTTGCAACAATGAGTGGTGTCAGTCAGTCAACTCTTGATAATATTGTAAGAGGTATCACCAAAAATCCCGGAGTGATGACAATTCACAAGCTCGCTATTGCATTTAATATGACTTTAGCTGAGTTCCTTGATTTTGACGAACTGAATGATTACTCATTTGAAGAAGAGGATGAGGAGTAAGTTTTAGCCCCCGACTTTTAAAAAGTCAGGGGCATTTTCATATATTACTTCATTCTACCAATCTGCCGTCAGTTGTCACCGTAACAACTCGCCACGGTATAAACTTACCGCTTGCCATAAGTGCTCTCTTGACTGCGTTTTCAATGCCACCGCAGCAAGGCACCTCCATACGCACAACGGTCACACTCTTGATGTCGTTATTCTTGATAATTGCCGTCAGCTTTTCGGTGTAATCACCCTCGTCAAGCTTGGGGCAACCGATAAGCGTAATTCTGTTACGGATAAACTCATTGTGGAAGTTTCCGTAAGCATATGCGGTACAGTCTGCCGCAACAAGAAGATTTGCTCCGTCAAAGTAGGGTGCATTCACGGGTACAAGCTTAATCTGTACGGGCCACTGTCTGAGCTGACTGCTTACGGGTGCAGAAGCGATACTGCAGTCGCAACTGTCACGGTTAATTGCCTTTGACTGTGTGCCGGGACAACCGCAGGGCAGAGGTGCAGATGCTTTCTTTCCCTTAGCCGCAAGCACAGCCGCCT
>JAZQUF010000148.1:0-41608 GCA_045631165.1 Acutalibacteraceae bacterium | reverse complement strand
GAGAACTTAACAGCAAGCTGCATCTTAAGGTGCTGTGTTTCCTTATCAAGGCAAAGCTGTTCAAGCATTTCGTGAGCCTTGTAAAGGATTGTACCACCGGGAGTTTCATATACGCCACGGCTCTTCATACCAACGAGACGGGTTTCAACCATATCAGCAATACCGATACCGTTTGCACCGCCGATTTCGTTAAGAGCTGTAACCATTGCAGGACCATCGAGTTTTTCGCCGTTAAGTGTTGTGGGAACACCCTTTTCAAAGCCGATTGTGATGTATGTGGGAACATCGGGAGCTTTTTCGGGAGTTACACCAAGCTCAAGGATTTCATCGTACTTGGGTTCGTTAGCGGGATTTTCGAGGTCGAGACCTTCGTGTGAAAGATGCCAGATGTTCTTATCCTTTGAGTAGTTTGTTTCTCTTGTAATCTTGAGGGGGATGTTCTTTTTGATAGCGTATTCGATTTCGTCTTCACGGCTCTTGAATTCCCATGTTCTCCAGGGAGCGATGATTTCCATATCGGGAGCGAATGCCTTGATAGCGAGTTCAAAACGTACCTGGTCGTTACCCTTACCTGTACAACCGTGGCAGATAGCGTCAGCACCTTCAGCGAGAGCGATGTCTACGATTCTCTTAGCGATGATGGGACGAGCGAATGATGTACCGAGAAGATACATACCTTCATAAACTGCGCCTGCCTTGAGTGTGGGGTAGATGTAATCTTCAACGAATTCCTTGTTGAGGTCTTCGATATAGAGCTTGCTTGCGCCTGTAGCGAGAGCCTTTTCTTCAAGGCCTTCAAGCTCTGTAGTCTGACCAACGTCACCTGAAACTGCGATTACTTCGCAACCTTCGTAGTTGTCTTTGAGCCAGGGGATGATGATTGATGTATCAAGACCGCCTGAATAAGCGAGTACAATCTTTTTGATTTCTTTCTTTGCTTTCATTTTATTTATCTCCATTCATTTATTTTCTGGACTATGGTAAATCATTATACACCTTTTTATGGGAAAGTCAAGTCAAAATGGTATAAATATATAAAAAAACGCTTATTTATTGAATATTTACAAGGTAATATGCATTTTTGGATTTAATTTATGCATAATTATAAATAAATTTGCATAAAAAAGGGGTTTATACAATAAAAATGTATTAATATGTAATAAAGGAGTCGTTCAATTTTGAACGACTCCTTGAAAATTTGTGGGAAAATTAAACAAATCTACAGCAGATTATGACTTGAAGAACTCATAGCAAGCTCTGTATGTGCTGTAAACGTCAGTTTTAGCAACGATTTCATAGGGAGCGTGCATTGAAAGTACGGGTACACCGAGGTCAACAACATCTAAGCCGAGGTTGGCAACATACTTTGCAACGGTTCCGCCGCCGCCTTCGTCAACTGCACCGAGCTCGCCGATCTGCCACTGAACGTTGGCACTATCAAGAATGCGACGAACCTTGCCCATAAATTCAGCGCTTGCATCTGAAGTGCCGCTCTTGCCTCTTGCACCTGTATATTTTGTGATAACTGCACCGTAGTTGAGGCTACAGCAGTTGTACTTATCGTGAACTGAGGGGAATGTGGGATCGAATCCTGCGTTGACGTCAGCTGAAAGACACTCTGACATTGAAAGAACATCTCTGCCCTCTAAGCCCTCCATCTTTGCAAGATCGCAGATGAAATATTTCATAAAGCTTGAGTTGAGACCTGTATTGCCGTCTGAACCGATTTCTTCCTTGTCGGCAAGCACAGCCATTACTGTGTGAACGGGAGTGCCGATATCAAAGGCTGCAATAGCGGCAGGGTATGAGCATACTCTGTCATCGTGGCCGTATGCACCGATGAGGCTTCTGTCAAAGCCGATATCTGATACGGGGAGGGCAGGCACAGCTTCAAGTTCTGCTGAGATGAAGTCCTTCTCTGTGATGCCGTATTTTTCGTTGAGTATCTTGAGAACATTGAGTTTTACAAGATTGCTGCCTGAATCAGCTTTGAAAGGTCTTGAGCCGATGAGAATGTTGAGCTCTTCGCCCTTGATGCCCTCAAGAAGAGGTCTCTTAGCCTGCTCCTTGTCGAGATGGGGAAGAAGGTCAGTGATAACGAATTTCGGATCGGCAGGGTCCTCACCGATGTTGACCTTTATGCTGTTGCCGTTTTTGTCGATTACAACACCGTGAAGTGAAAGAGGAATAGCTACCCACTGATACTTCTTGATACCGCCGTAGTAGTGAGTCTTGAAGTAAGCAAGCTCATCTGACTCGTAAAGAGGTGTAGGCTTAAGGTCAAGACGGGGAGCGTCAATGTGAGCGGCAACAACTTTTGCACCTTCTGAAACGCCCTTTGTGCCCATAACAGCAAGAATGATGCTCTTACCTCTGTTATTGAGGTAAACCTTGTCGCCTGCTTTATAAGTCTTTTTGTTGTCAAAAGCTGTGAAGCCCTTAGCTTCTGCAGCTTCAATCATATAATCAACACATTCTCTTTCGGTTTTACCTTTCCGGAGGAAGTCTTTATAGCCTTCGCAGAATGCATCTGCCTTAGCGAGTTCTTCTTCGCTCATCTGATTTGAGAAGTGCTTCTTTTCAAAAAAGAGTTCTTCTTTGAGAAGCTCTGCCTGTGATTTTTCCTGTGACATAATTTATTGTTCCTTTCTGAAATAGAGTTTTTCATATATGTTTTCGGTCAGCATAACCTTTTTAACATACTTATTTGTTGTGGGGAATGGGATAGTGTGAAGTGTTTTGCCGTCAGATGAATAAGCTTCATCTCTGAGCCATTTGTCAACATTTCCGTTTCCTGCGTGATAAGCGGCAAGCGCCTCCTGTACTCTGCCGTATTTTGAGAGCAGATATCCATAGAGAAAACAACCGTATTTTATATTGGTTTCGGGGTCTGTTGCCATAGAGTAAGGTGCGTCTTCTCCGAGCTTCATATTTATCCACTCAAAGGTGTCGGGCATAATCTGCATAAGTCCCGTAGCACCCACCTTGGAAACCGCTTCACTGTCAAAGCCGCTTTCGCAGTTAATGACAGCATAAACAAAGGCGGAGGAAAGATTGTTTTCTTCGGAATATACTTCGACATAATCCTCGTATCTCAGAGGATATAATGTCTTAAGCAGTGACAAGATGCCGAAGTATATAACTGAAAGTAGCACTATTGAGGTAAGTATGAGGGCGACAACCTTTTTTAATTTCAACCTATCAGCTCCTCAAGCTTAAGAAATTCTTCTTCTATATTATAAGGTGGATGATTGTGGATTATTATATCAGCCTGACTGAAATAATAATCGTCATCTTTCTGGGCATTTATTCTTGTCATAGCCTGCTCTGTTGTTATACCGTCTCTTCTGAGAATTCTGCCAAGACGAGTTTCTTTGTCGGCGTGGACAACAACTATTTTTTTGCAGAGATCTTTGCAGTCACCCTCTAAGATTGCCGCAGCATCTATTACTGCAACTTTATATCCCTTATCTTCAGCGAATGCGATTTCCTTTTCACATCTTCTTTTGATTTCGGGGTGGGTGATGCTGTTTAAAAGGTTGGTGTTTTCTTTTGATGAAAACGCTCTCTGAGCAAGGCTCTTTCTTATAAGCTCACCATTTTCATCTAATATATCATCCCCGAAAGCTTTTTGCAAAACAGGTAAAATCTCCGAGCCTTTTTCGGTTATCTGCCTTGCGATAATGTCACCATCGATGATATAACAGCCTTTTTCTTTAAGGTATGAAGCAACAGTGGTTTTACCTGCGCCTGTTTTACCTGTAAGTCCTATTATAAGCATAATATCACCTCAGACTTCAATGATGTTAAAAGCCGCAGCTCTTACTAGTCTGTTAAATACTGCCAGGCCTATTCCCTCGTTTTCGGGAAAGCGTGCAAAAACAGTTTTTGCTTTTTCTTCGTCAACCTTTCTCAGGGCATCGAAGATATTCTTTGCCTGAGATGAGGGGTCGTCTTTTCTGCCGTAGGTGATGCACTTTATGCTGAGGTCTTTGACTTCCTCTTCAAAACAGAGTGCAACATCGCCCTCTTCGGCAGTGTCCTCGATATATTTTTTATAAGAATCGAAGCTACCTTTTATGATGAGTACCTTTGCGTCGGGGGAGTAGTGTTTATATTTCATGCCCGGTGAAGCTGCTTCGGCGCCCTCATGAAGTTTGTTATAAACAGCGTCATCAATTTCAATTTCACCTAAAACCTCTGTGAGCATTTCCGGGGTAATTCCGCCCGGACGGAGAAGTCTGGGAATATCAGTTGCAAGGGTGATAACTGTGGATTCAATACCGACACTGCATTCGCTTGAATCGACAATAGCATCAATCTTGCTGTCAAGGTCGGCTGTGACGTGAGAAGCGCAGGTGGGACTCGGCTTGCCTGAGGTATTTGCCGAGGGAGCCGCAAGTGGAAATCCGCAAGCACTGATGATAGCCCGTGCAATTTCATCTGAGGGCATTCTCACTGCAACCGTGTCAAGACCACCGCTGATTTCCGGGGGGATGATATCACTCTTGGGGAGAATAATTGTAAGAGGGCCCGGCCAGAATTTTTCGGCAAGTGCAAGGGCAGTCTCTGGAATGAACTTTACAAGAGGTGCCCACTGGGAAATATCGCTGATGTGGACTATAAGAGGATTATCCGAGGGTCTGCCTTTTGCTTCATATATTTTCTTTACACATTCACCTTTAAGAGCATTGCCTGCAAGACCGTAGACTGTTTCTGTGGGGATAGCCACAACACCACCGTCTTTGAGGATAGAGGCAACCTTGGTTATGTCTTCACTGCAAGGTGAGTGTATTTCAAAATGAAGGGTTTTCATATTTTATCACTTAGCTTTCGCTTTTTAATTTCTGAGCAGTGTCGTAGGTGATAAGCGCATCAATAACTTCGTCAAGGTCGCCGTTTAAAAACTGCTCTAATTTATATATTGTAAGACCGATTCTGTGGTCTGAGATTCTGCCCTGAGGGTAGTTGTAGGTGCGGATTCTTTCACTTCTGTCGCCTGTACCAACCTGGCTCTTTCTCTCATCGGCAATAGAGGACATCTGCTTTTCTCTTTCAGCTTCAAGAATCTTTGAACGGAGAATTTTCATCGCTTTGTCTTTGTTTTTGTGCTGACTTCTCTCATCCTGACACTCAACTATTGTGCCTGTGGGAATATGGATGATACGGATAGCTGATTCAGTTTTGTTTACGTGCTGACCGCCTGCTCCACTTGCACGGAATGTATCTATCTGTAAATCTGAGGGGTTGATTTCAACGTCAACATCCTGAGCTTCGGGAAGGACAGCAACAGTTGCAGTTGAGGTGTGGATTCTGCCCTGAGTTTCGGTTTCGGGGACACGCTGTACGCGATGTACACCGCTTTCAAACTTGAATCGGGAATATGCACCCTCACCGCTTATCATAAAGCTGACTTCTTTAAAACCGCCGAGCTCTGTGGGATTAGAGGAAAGCATCTCTGTTTTCCAGCGACGTGATTCTGCATACATAGAATACATTCTGTAGAGCACACCTGCAAAGAGCGCTGACTCTTCACCGCCTGCACCGCCACGGATTTCAACAATAACGTTTCTGTCGTCATTGGGGTCTTTGGGTAAAAGCAGAATTTTCAGCTCTTCATAAAGGGTAGCTGTGCTTTCTTTTGCGTTTTCATATTCCTCCTGAACCATTTCACGGAAGTCCTTATCAAGGCCGCCTTCGTCGAGCATAGCGCGTGACTCCTTGAGAGTATCGTCGGCTGCCTTATATTCACGGAACTTTGTGATAATGGGCTCGAGGTTTTTATGTTCTTTTAAAAGGGCACTGTATTGCTCAAGGTCTGCAATAACGGCAGGGTCGTACAGCATCTGACATATTTCTTCAAAACGTTCTTCAGCTAAAGCTAATTTATTAAGCATAGTTTTCTCCTGATCGGACAAATATTATATTATTCGGCGATTTCTTCGCGGATAACTTTTTTTATATTTTTTTCGGCTTTCAGACGCGGTACCATAACAACGTGACCGCACTTTCTGCACTCAAGTTTGAAATCCATACCTGAGCGAAGCACAGAAAATTCATTGTTGCCGCAAGGATGATTTTTTTTCATCACCAGTACGTCTCCTACTCTGATATCCATAAATCTCACCGCCAGACTTTATTATCAATATATTATACCACACATAAAGGAAGAATATCAACCTTTATTAATGCTAAATGACATATTTTGCATTTAGAAAGCTAAATAAGCATATATTAAAATTACAATATAAGGTGTGGGGCAGGTTCTGCTCTGCGCTAAAACAGAAAGGGTTTTAAAAATGAAAAAGTATTTTCCGGAAAACTATCTGATCTCAACTCAGGAAAACAAAAACATTATGCTGTCAAAAGCTTCACTTAAAGAAGCGTACTACAGCGGAAAAATTCTTGAAGCGAGGGCAACAGTATGTGACAAGGACCATAATTTGCACGTGGATCTGGGTGTGATGAAGGGCATAATTCCAAGAGACGAGGGAGCTATAGGTATTGCAGACGGCTCTGTCAGGGATATTGCCATAATTTCAAGAGTCAACAAGCCTGTAGTATGCAGAATAATTGATTTCAGAAGCGACGAAAACGGCGAGGTATATGCAGTTCTCAGCAGAAAGAGCGTTCAGGAGGACTGTATGCGAGACTATATTTCCACGCTTACTCCCGGCTGTGTGATAGATGCAGTTGTTACTCATATGGAGTCCTTCGGTGTTTTTGCTGATATCGGTGCAGGCATCTCAGCACTTATGCCTATAGACAGTATATCGGTTTCAAGGATACCTCATCCCTCGGCAAGGTTTACTCCGGGGCAGAAGATAAAGGCTGTGGTCAAGAGCGTTGATGAAGAGGGCAGAATAACGCTCAGCTATAAGGAGCTTCTCGGTACCTGGGAAGAGAATGCTGCACTTTTCAAGCCCGGTGAAACAGTGCCGGGTATTGTGCGCTCCGTCGAAAGATACGGAATTTTTGTGGAGCTCAAGCCTAATCTTGCAGGTCTTGCAGAATATGTGCCGGGGGTAGTGCCGGGTCAGCATGCCAGCGTATATATAAAAAATCTTATTCCCGAGAGGATGAAGATAAAGCTTATTATTGTTGACTCTTTTGATGCTGAATACCCGAATGAAGCAGTAACCTACTATAATAGCAGTGATTTTATAGATAAGTGGGTTTATTCTCCGGAAAGCTGTAACAAAAAGATCGAGACGGTTTTTTCCTCTTATGAGTTGACTCAGGAGGTAATTTGATATATTATAATATGTAACAGGAAAATACAGGGAAATATGAAAAGGAGAAAGATTTATGAAAGTAAAAGAAATTATAAGAAAACGTAATTCGTCTGCAAAATTTGTTGCAACCAAGGCTGTAGTTTCGAAGGTTACTGTTGCGGCTGATCTTCTCTGCGCCCCTCCTGATTTGTCAAAGGCAAAGAAGGTTCTTTTTGTTCAGCCTCATCCTGATGACAATCAGATAGGTGCAGGCGGCACTATGGCGTGGCTTAAGTCCCTGGGTGTTGAGGTATATGAGCTTACCGTAACCGACGACAGATATGCTGAGCCTCAGTATATCGGCAAGGAAAATAATGTGCAGACTATCAGACAGAAGGAAGCTCTCGCAGCTCAGAAATTCCTTGGTGTAAAGAATGCAGGCTTCCTCGGCTTTGCAGACAAGAACGATAACTCAGAAAGAGAAATCTCTCTTAAAATAATGGAAGTTATCAGAGAAATCAAGCCTGACTATGTTATCACTGCAGATCCCACTCTCGAGACAGAATGTCACAGTGACCACATCAAGGTTGGTAACGCTGTAAAATATGCGGCTATGGATGCTCAGTGTAATTTCTATCCTGACTTCATCGACGGCAAGCTTCGTGATGATGCTTGGCAGGTTAAGGGTGTAGGCTTCTACTATACAGATAAGCCCAATACAATCATTGATATCACGGATTTTGAAGAAACAAAGATGCAGAGCATCAAGTGCCATAAATCTCAGGCTGAACCCGCTCTTCTTGCTGCTATTATGCTTCAGCAGCAGATGTTTGCAGAGGGTACGGAGTTCAAGGCTGCTGAGCCTCTGAGACTTCTCAGTAATCTGCAGATGCACTGCTTCAATCTGCCTGTAATCAGCAAGTAAAGATATTCGGAAGGTTAATATATGAGTTCAATAGTTTATGTTTCAAATACAGGTTCAGCAAAACGTTATGCTGAAATGCTCTCTGAAAAGACAGGATACCCTTGTTATGCTTTTTCAGACAGCGACAAGGCTGTGGGCACTGATGTAATTTTCATCGGCTGGGTTATGGCAGGTGCTGTGCAGGGTCTCGGTGAAGCGAGAGTAAAGTTCGGTACTCTTAAGGCTGTGGTTGCTGTGGGTATGATGAAAAGCGACAGTCAGGATGCCGCAATCAAAGAGAAAAACTCAATATCTGAGCCTTATTTCAGCCTTACAGGTGCCTTTGATATGAAAAAGCTCAGCGGTATGTATAAAATGATGATGAGTATGATGGTCAAGATGATCAAGGGCAAGCTCAAAGAAAGCAATGATCCCAAAGCTAAAGAGATCGTTGGGAAATTTGAGGAAGGCTTCGATATGATAAGTGAAGAAAATCTCGGAGATATCTTAGCTTTTTTAGGTGAATAATATCAAATGCGGAGTTGTGAAAGCAGCTCCGTAAATTTTTTTGATACAAACAGAACAAATGTTCGAAAATCTCTTGACAAAGGGAAAAAACGGACATAGAATTAAAAGTGTGATACCGCAAAGTCACGCGACAATTTAATATTTTACCAATGGACAGGTAAACTGCTTTGCATTTTGTTGCAGGGCAGTTTTCAATTTTATTTCGAAGTTTCGGAAAGGAGTAACAATGTACAGAATAATTAATACAGTCTGTCTTTATATTGCGGCAATCTATCTGAGCTTCTGGTGGTGGAGGTACAGATTATGAATTATGCAACATATCCCTGCAAAACAATGAGAATTACCCAGAATTACAAGGGCTCTACCTCTCATAAGCCTCATACTACGGGTACTCCGAAGGATTATCCTATAGATGAGGGCTGCAGTGACACAGGAAAGGATTATATCTATTGCCCTTGTGACGAAATGAAAGTAAGACGTATTTACGGTGTGGGTTCAAAGGGAACCAACACAATATGGCTTGAAAGCACAGAGAAGGTCAACTTTGCTGACGGCAGTGCAGATTATATGACAATGCTCATTACCCATCCTGACGACACTGACCTTAAAAATATCAGGGTGGGAGATGTTTTCAGACGAAAAGAAAAAATCACCCGTGAGGGTAAAGACGGAGCAACGGCAAATCATCTGCACATAAGCGTCGGAAAGGGCAGAATGAAGGGCTCGGGCTGGATGGAGAATTCAAAAGGTAAATGGGTGCTGACAACGATGGGTGTTGCAGCAAAGCCCGAGGATGTATTTTATGTTGACCCTGACTTTACAAAGGTCGTTTCTTCAGCTTCGGTTAAATTTAAAACTCTGCCCGAGAAATATACGGCAGGGTACTATAAGGTTGACACAGCTGTGCTCAATGTCAGATACGGCCCTGACACATATTATAAAAAGACAGGTATTCTGACTAAGGGTAAGACAGTTAAGGTAACAAGTACAAAAGGTAATTGGGGCTGTATAGGTAACGAAAAATGGGTATGCCTTGATTACTGCAGATTTATGTGAGGTGATAAAATGGAAGAAGCTACAGTATTAAAAGAAATGCTTTTATTTTTTGCAGAGGTCCTGGGTGCAGGTGCAGTGGTATTCGGGGCAATATTCGCTCTTTACAGATGGATTCTCAGGCAGAATAAGCAGGACACTGAAATAAAAGCGCTGAAAGAGGAACAATCGGTTATATGCTACGGCGTTCTGGCAGCTCTTAAGGGGCTCAGAGAGCAGGGATGTAACGGACCGGTTACCGAAGCTATAAACAAAATAGAAAAGCATCTGAATGTTCAGGCGCATAAGTAACAGAAAGGATTTTTATTATGGATTTTGATTTTACAGATATTATGGAATGCATCATAGCGCTTTTGTCTGCAGTGATAACAACTTTTCTTATACCCTATCTTAAGCAGCGTCTCAGTGAAGAAAAACAAAAGAAGCTTCTTTTCTGGGTGCAGACTGCAGTCAAGGCTGCAGAACAGCTTTTCGGAAGCAAAACGGGTCAGCAGAAAAAGGATTATGTAGTTGCATTTCTGCTTTCTAAGGGTATAGTTTTTGACGTTGATGAGGTTACTGCTCTCATAGAAAGTGAAGTATACAGGTTGTCAGACACCGGTGAAAACAAGGGCTGAATGCGGTGAAATTTGACTTTTGACAATAATTGAAGTATAATAAGCCGAATATGATTTTTTTAAGGAGGTAACGGCGTGCTGGGAAAAATTATAGCCATTGACTTATTTATAAGCAATTTCAAACGTAAATACGGCAAGCTTTGCGCCGTTATAATCCTTCTGGCTCTCGGCGCTTTTGCTATGTGGCAGGAGCTTGTTGTGACTTATGTTGCTTATGATAATGAAACAGTTGCGGTGCTCTCTTTTACTGATGACACAGATCTGATAATCGGACGTTCAGGAGTTCCCGTCAAAGAAGATAACAAGGTTATTCTGGATTATTTTGATGCAGAAATAAAGGGTAGCATTGTTGTTGTGACAAAGCCTCACGATGTGCTTATTTATGATGAGGGCAAATTGGTTAAGATAGTAACTGTTTCAGGCACTGTAGAGGATGCTATAGAAAAAGCAGGAGTTAAACTCAGAGAGGGTGACAGACTCAGCGTCGGAAAAAAAGTGCCCATAACCGAAAATACAAAGGTAGAAATAGACAGAGCCTTCACTGTTACTCTTATCTGTGACGGACGCAAGCAGAAGATCAGGACTACTGACTGCAGTGTCAGTGAGCTTCTCAGCAAGGCAGGAATCAGATTGAACGCTGACGATATAGTAACTCCTGCACTTAGTAAAAATCTGACAAAAAAAGCAGAGGTTCAGGTGAAGCGTGTTACATATAAGGAGGTTAAAAAGACTGTTACCGTTGAATATGAAACTGTTGTAAAATACGACGACAGTATGTATGAGGAGCAGGTATATGTAAAACGCGAGGGCAAGGACGGAGAAAAGGTCAACTATTATAAAAAGAAATATATCGATGGAAAATATGACAGCAAGGAGCTTGTCAGAACAGAGGTGACCAAGGATTCTGTAAGCAAGATTGTTGTATGGGGCGCAAAGCCCAGTCTTTATGGCGGAAATGTTGCAAGAAGAGTTATTTCCGATCTGACACCTCCTTACAAAATCGATATGGACGAGAACAACAGACCTGTGAAATATAAAAAGAAGATTGTCGGCAAAGCTACGGCATACTGTACCGGTACAATCACATCTACGGGCAGAAGAGCACAGGAGGGCGTTGTAGCTGTTGATCCGAGAGAAATTCCCTATGGCACGAAGATGTATATTGTATCAAGTGATAACAGATACGTTTACGGCTATGCGATTGCAGGCGACACAGGCGGATTTATTTACAACAGCGACACTGTTGTTGATCTTTATATCAGCGGTTACAGTGCGGCAAAGCAGTTCGGCAGAAGAACTGTTGAGATTTATGTGTTGGAGTAAAATAACAGCGCGTTTTTGGTAACTTTTTGTGCGCCAGCAAAAAGTTACGCCTGCCCGGCGAGGGCGATATAAAGTTAATATTGTTGGGACGCGGGTAAAACTCGCGTCTCTTTTAGTTTTATCCCGCCGAGTGGGTGTTGATATTGCTGTTAATTTCTGATATAATCAGTTCGATAAATAAGAATTTGACGAGGTGCCAAAATGAGCATAATACAAAAATTTTATGACAGTATGGCTTCTCATTACGATAAGCTGTTCCTTGATTGGAAAGCAACAACAAAAGAACAAGCCGTATTATTGCAAGGTATATTTCAAAAATTCAATTTTGGGCAAACCGCAAGTATCCTTGATTGTGCTTGTGGAATAGGTACACAAGCAATAGGTCTTGCATCACTCGGATATAAAGTTATCGCATCTGATATAAGCGACGGCGAAATAGCAGAAGCGAAAACAAGAGCAGCAAATGCTAATGTTGATATTCGTTTTGAGAATGCCGATTTTTGTGCGTTGTCCGAAGTCTTTACGGAAAAATTTGATATTGTTATCGCTATGGATAATGCGTTGCCGCATATGCTTACAAGCGAAGATTTGAGCAGAGCTGTAAAAAGTATTGTAAATCAAATCAAAGAAAACGGAATTTTTGTGGGCAGTATTCGAGATTATGATGCTTTGCTTCAAGATAAACCACCGTACTCTCCGCCATATATCCACGAAACCGACAAAGGAAAACGAGTATCATTTCAGACTTGGATTTGGAATGATGACCACTATAAACTTACACAGTATATTATTGATGACGAGGAAACATTAGAAATCAATAAATATGAATGTGAATACAGAGCAACTCGTCGAGAAGAATTGACCGCTTTGTTTGTTGCCAACGGTTGCAAAGAAGTAATTTGGCTGTTTCCCGAAGAAACAGAATTTTATCAACCAATCATTGTTGCGAGGAAATAAACAAATTCCAATTTACCAAAAAAAGTAGCAGACCTAAATCTGCTACTTTATCTTTTTTTGTCGCTCGCCGCGGGGCGTTATTTTTCCTGGCGTGGAAAAGTAACCAAAACACGCTTTGTTATTATTACTCAACTTCTATCGGTGCGTTTGTCATTTCCTGCATCTCAACAGGCTCTTTATCATATACGCTCTGATACTTGTTCTGATAGTAGTTCTCCTGCTGACAGTCAAAGCTTCCGTCAGTGCCGAATGTAATCATTGTACATCCGCGCTGTGAGCCTTTCTTATAAATGCCCGGATATGCAAGATAGTCCACGCTCAGACCGTATGTAAAGCGGATACCTTTGTAGTCAACAGAGAAGTTGTTGTAGTGGTCGTGACCGCAGAAAATTGCTTTTGTTGAGCCGAGCTCAAGCATAGTCTCAAAGAGGTTGTCTTCGTGCATACCGCAGAATACAACGTTACCGCCTTCGCCTGCAATACCGTAGTGAAGCTTAACGTTTTCAGTGTCCTGATAGCCGGCATCTCTGTATTCATACCATGCGTCTCTATGCTCTGTAAGGGGAATGTGGAAGAATGCCGCTGACTTGATATCGGAAGACTCCTCCTTGCCCATTTCTTTGAGAAGTGCGTTATTCTGAGCGTTGAGAGCGTTTACGCTGTTTCTGTACCACTCAACCTGATTTTCGTGAATGTTGTCGTACTTCCAGAAAATGCCCAGGAAGTCACCGTCGGTGTATGAGTGTGAGTCAAAGACGTAAAGGGACTGTGTGATGATGCCGTCGCTGTTTTTAACGTTGATAATCTGGTTGCCGTAGCCGTCAACATCGTCGGGACCGGGCTGATAGAGACAATATTTGAAATCCTCGCTTGAGTAAAATTCGGAAATATCTTCTCTGCTGTAATAGCTGTAAGCTTCTGTGTCGTGGTTACCGAAGCCGAGAGTCCAGTAAACACCAAGCTGTTCCATAAGTGCGGCAAAGATTTTTGCTGATGAAAGGTTGTTGAATGTGCCTGCCTGGAAGGGTACGGGATAGGAAACGTCACCTGTAACAATAACAAGGTCGGGTTTTTCAGCTTTGATCATAGCGGCAACGGCATTCAGAGCCATAGCATCCTTTTTGAGTGACATAAAGCCGCCGCCGATATGTACGTCTGTGAGCTGCATTACTCTGAAATCTTCGTCGGTTGTGAATGTCCAGTAACCGTTTTCGTCTTTCTCGGGTACGAGCTGATCTTCACTTGCAATGGACTCAAAAGCAGAGATTTTCTCTATGTTGCCTTTGTTACCTGCAACGCTTGCCAGAGCGGCAACGCCGGCAAGAATAACTATCACCGCAAGGATTATGGCGAATACCTTGAGGCATTTTTTTCCTGATTTCTTTTTTGTTTTGGTCTGGGTTTGTTCTGATGTTTTCATTCTTTGTTTTTACACAGATGCGTCTGTGTTCTCCTTCCGTAGAATTATATAAACAGTTATACCTGTTTTTTTGCTGATATTATTCAGCTCTTCTTCTGTTAAGGCTGCCGTCGAGGAAACATATGCCTCGGTTCCTTCTTTGGTCACAGAAAAGCTGATGCCTTCCACAAGGTTTTCGTCGAGGGATTCAAAAAGAACCTTCAGGAAAGCTTCTCTTTTTTTGTTCGGAATATATCCTATAAGCTTGCTGAATGCGGAAAATACCATTTTAACAGCTGAAACGGTTATGATAATGCTGATTACGATGCCGCAAAGAGCGTCTGCAGCATAAGAGCCGTAGGTTGAAATAATAAGAGTCATAACTGTTACCGAGGTTATGCAGAAATCAAGGATACAGTCAGCTGACATGACCTTGAGTATGTCGGATTTGCTGTGTTTATTCAGAGTGCGGAAAACCGCAAACATAAGGAGCTTTGCCAGTGCTGTTGCAACAAGAATATACAGATACTGAACTCTGTAGGATATGCTTGTGGGATACATAAATCGCTCAAGGGATGAATAGGCAAAATAAAGTCCTGTAAATCCGATAATCACTGACATAATAAAGGTGAGCAGGGTCTCAGCCTTTGATATGTAGCTCTTGGATGAAATATCTGCACTGCCCGCAAGAAAGCTCAGACATAAAAGACTTATAAGTCCCGATAATGAATCGAAAAGATTATTTATGCCGTCGGAATAAATAGCAATACTGTTGGAACTAAGACCGATATAGAGCTTTGTGAAAAACAGTATGAGGTTAGCAGTCAGTGCAAAAGCACAGCCGTATTTTAAATACTTGTCTCTGATAAAATCACCCCTCAGCTGTTAAAGTTGCTCATTGCCTTGTCGATATCGCCTTTTACCATATATTCAATGGCTGAGGCTGTGTTTTCTGCGATATCCCTGATAAGCTTTGCTTCACTCTGGGTGAATCGGGAGAGTACCCAATCAGCAAGATCGTATTCGGGAGTGGGCTTTGCGCCTATGCCTATTTTTATGCGGGGGAAATCATCACTTTTAAGGTGATAGATAATGTTTCTCATACCGTTCTGTCCACCGTGAGAGCCTTTGCGTCTTATACGCATTTTACCGGGCTCAAGGCTTATGTCATCGCAGATGACGATGATGTTTTCTACGGGGATTTTGTAAAACTCGGCAGCATCTCTTACAGCTTCACCGCTTAAGTTCATAAAGGTCTGAGGCTTGACGAGAAGACATCTCTTACCGCCGATCCTGCCTTCACCTATAAGCGATCTGAACTTGAGTTTGTTTATTTTTATGTCGTACTTGTCGGCAAGAAAGTCAATGCAGATAAAGCCTGCATTGTGTCTTGTGGTTTCATATTGCTTACCGGGGTTTCCGAGACCGACAATAAGATAATCATAATTTGACGGAAAATCCTTCTTTTTACTGAATATCATATATACCTCATAGCAGTTTTATTTATGTCTGTCTTTTATTATGCCAATAAAAGCTGAAAGTTTCAAGTCTTTTAAAGTAAATTTATATATTGCAGAAGAAAATTTTGTCAGAAGACTTCAAGAGAGTGTTTATTTTCTAAAAAGTAAATAAAAAATAATTCAATCGTGATATAATAAATCGATTATAAGTAATTCCGGGAGGGAATGTCATGGAAAAGAAAAACGACCGTGAAAATACAGATTTAATAATAGGCAGAAATGCTGTTGCAGAGGCTCTCAAAAGTGAAAGAGCTATTGATACACTTCTTGTTGTAAAAGGTGAAAAGCACGGCTCTGTCGGCAGACTCATTGCTGAGTGTAGGGACAGAGGCATAGTTGTAAAAGAGGTTGATAAAAAGAAGCTTGACTTTATGTGCGGTCAGGGTAATCATCAGGGTATTGCTGCCTATGCGGCAGTTCACGAGTATGCTGAGGTTGAGGATATCTTTAAGCTTGCTGAAGAAAGAGGAGAGGATCCCTTTATTATCATTTGCGATGAGCTTGAAGACCCTCACAACTTAGGAGCAATTATCCGTACTGCCGAATGTGCAGGTGCTCACGGTGTTATTATACCGAAAAGAAGAAATGCATCTCTTACCTGGGCAGTCGGCAAGGCTTCTGCGGGTGCTGTTGAATATGTCCCCGTTGCAAGAGTAGGCAATCTTGCATCAACTATTGAAGACCTCAAAAAACGCGGAGTCTGGGTTTACTGTGCCGATATGGACGGAAGTCCCTGGTGTCAGGTTGATTTCAGCGGAGCAGTGGCTCTTGTTGTGGGCTCTGAGGGCTCAGGCGTAGGCAGACTCATAAAAGAAAAAAGCGATTTTGTGCTTTCACTTCCGATGAGAGGAAAAATCACCTCTCTCAACGCTTCTGTAGCTTCAAGTATTATGATGTATGAGGTTGCGAGACAGAGGCTCGGTATAAAGGCTAAGTGAAAGGAATAAGAAAAAATGTCACAGGATGATAAGACAGAAGGCTTACAGCAGACGGATTCTTCCGAAGATATTGCCGATGCCGTGAAAGATGCTGAAGCTGCAGAAATAACCGCTGCAGAGGAGGCTTCTGCGGAGGAGCCGGTCTCAGAAGAAACAGCCGGTGTGTTTAATGGCGGAGAGAGTGTTCTCGGCGGAGCGGAGTATGTGGGTTCATTTGACGATTTGCTGAAATCTCTTGGCATAACCCCTATAAGTCAGATGGATGCAGGTGATTTTTCTTCCGAGGAGTATCCCGAAGAAATAAAGCTCAATATAAAGCAGGAAGACGGTTATGTGCCTTTCAGCGACGATACTTATCTTCAGAATGCACAGAAAGAGGCAAAGGATAAGCAGAATAAGAAGTTTATGCAGAATTTCCGTGTTCTTTCAAGAAAAACTGAGGACAGAACCCTGCTTGAGGTGGTTCCCACAGGCGACGGCAAGGGTAACGTGGCAGACCGAGTGAAGCTTGAAGAGGGCGAAGATATATTCGAAGCTGTTGAAAGAGCTGAAAGCCGTAAGAAAAGGGGCGTATTCAACGCCAAAGGAAAAAGTGCCTACGGAATTTTAGATAAGGCCAACAAAAAGAAAAAGGAGGAAGTGCTGATGAAAGCAAAGGAATTGTCGGGTGTATTATACACTAAGCTGGCAAAACAGAAAATACAACTGGTAGCCCTTGGCATTCTGGGCTTTATAATGATTGTGCTTTCATTTCTGCCCATGCTCAACACAGGTGAGGAAAGCCCGCTGAATGCTTTATTCAAAGACGGCGCAAGAATTTACGGTGTGCTTAATATAGCTCTTCTGATGATTTCTGCCGGCATAGGCTACGACAGACTTATAGCGGCAGCGAAATCCATAAAGAATGTAACCTTTGACAGCAATACAGGTTTACTGGTGCTCTTTATTGCAGTGCTTGTTCATCAGATAGTTCTCATTATAAAGGGACAGTCAGCTTCCACAGATATCAATTTGTATAATATTTATGCACTGTTCACTATGGTGATTGCGGTTCTCAGCGAAACTGTGAAGGCGAAAATTGCACTTATGAACATATCGGTGGTTGTCAAAAGCGGTATACTTGAAAGTGTGCATGCAGTTGAAAACAAGGCTGACAGTGAGGTGCTCTTAAAGGGCGTTTCAGGAAAGGGCAAGGCTCTTTACTGTGCTCAGGCAGATACCATAAGAGGTCTCAACGGCAACCTGGGTGTAAGACCCAAGGAAAACAGATTTTATACCTTCCTTCATATAGGTGTGCTTGTTGCAAGTCTTGCGGCAGGTGCTGTAATAATGGTAAGAAGCAGAGATGCAAGTCTTTTTGTAACGGCAATAGTTGCCTGCATATGTCTTTGCGGACCCGCTTTGTGTGAGTTCGCACGTACAGTGCTTCTTTACAGAGAAAATCAGAAGCTTGCAACAATGAGTGCTGCAATCACAGCCTTTGACGGCATAAGAATAATGGAAAATTCATCCAGCGTTGCTATGGATGCTTCAGATTTGTTTACCGCTAAGGTAACTAGATTCAAGGCTGTAAGAATGAGCCGTATGTCCGTGGAAAACTCAGCGACTCTCACGGCTGCAATTCTCAAGGATACGGGAAGCCTTATAAGCGAATGCTTCGAAGGCTATGAGGAAACTATAGACGGTGACCTTCCGCCTGCAGAAGAGCTTGAATATGATCCGAAGAGAGGATATAAGGCTGTAATTGCCGGCAGACGTGTGATTGTAGGAAACAGAAGTATGCTTCTTAAGAATGAGATTGAAGCTCCTTCAAAGCAGGAGGAAAGGTCTTATGCCGGAAACAAGTGCTGTATGTATGTTGCAGTTGACGGTGAGCTGACAGCTACATTCCTTGTGTCATACGATATTATCCCGACTCTGCGTAAGGCTGCAGCGGCCTTTGTAAGATCGAATCTTGTGCTTATGCTCACAACGAGCGATCCCTGCATAACAGAAAAGCTTGTTTCTCTTAAGCTTGGTGCAGATATTTCCGGTGTCAAGATCTTGGAAAGTGATGCTTCGGCACTTATGGATGAATACAGACTTAACAGGTCAATGAGACAGACAAATTGTCTGGTATCATCAAGACATAAAAAGAGTCTCTTTGCTCTTGTTGTAGGTGCGAAGCTTCTCTATGAAAATGATAAATTTGTGCTTCTTATGCACGTAGCAGGTCAGTGCCTTGCTTTTGCAATGCTTCTTGCAGCTGTAATACTCGGTGTGCCTGCATTCTTCAATCCTTATGTAATGATACTTCTTCAGGCAATATGGAGCACCCTTTCCGTATTGTTTGTAAGCAGACGATAATAAATCATCGAAAGGCAGATAATTATGGCAAATATAATCAATGTTGTGGGACTCAACAAGTCCTACGGTAAAAAGCTTGTGCTTGACAATGTCAGCTTCGAAATCGAAGAGGGCTCAATTGTAGGTCTTTTAGGTCCCAACGGTTGCGGCAAGACAACACTCATTAAAATTCTTACAGGTCTTATCAAGGATCATACGGGTACTGTTAAAATTGCAAACGAGGAACCCGGTGCATATACCAAGAGTATAGTTGCGTTTCTTCCTGACTCCTCATATCTTCCCGATTGGATGAAGCCCACAGATGCCATTGAGTATTTTGCGGACTTCTATGAGGATTTTGACAAGGATAAGGCTATCAGAATGGTGACAGATTTCGGTCTTGATCCCCACCAGAAATTCAAGACAATGTCAAAGGGTCAGCAGGAAAAGCTCAGTCTCATTCTTGTTATGTGCAGACGTGCGAAGCTTTATATTCTCGATGAGCCCTTAGGCGGTCTTGACCCTGCCGCAAGAAGTGCAATACTCGACCTTATTATGAATAACTATGCCAAGGATGCGGCGGTGCTTCTTTCCACACACCTTATAAACGATGTTGAAAAAATCTTCAACCGTGTGCTTATGATAAGCGGCGGCAAGGTTGTTGTTAATTCTCCTATAGGTGAAATCAAGGAAAAAGGCAAGACAGTCGAAGAGGTATTCAAGGAGGTATTCAGCTATGCTTGGTAAGCTTCTCAAATATGAAATAAAACATTCTGCAAGATACACTGCGGCAATATATATTGCAACAATTGCCTTTGCAGCGATATCAGTTATTGCACTTTTGGTGAATTCCACCTGGCTGGGAGTAATGAGCTGCTTTATGCTTTATTTTGCAGGCTTTGCTTCAGTTATTGTTACTCTTGTTTCTGTTATCAAAAACTTCTATGATACTCTTTACGGCAGACAGGGATATCTGACCTTTACTCTGCCTGTAAAATGCAGCACAGTGCTTCTGTCAAAGTTCATCGTTTCCGTTCTTTGGATAGTGGTAGGCTTTCTTGTAATGGGAATCACGCTGGCAGTGATTTTCTTATACGCCAAGGATAAGACAGAAAGCATTTTCGATATGCTTCTGGATTCATTGCTCGTAAGCGGTCTTACTGATGTGTTACCGTCAGGTCTTGTAATTGCAGAGACTCTTGTTGTCTTTGCGATTCTGGCTCTTCTTACAGTGGTGACTTATGTAGGCTATGTTTTCTTTGTTGTTACTGTTGCAAACACAGGAAAGTTCCAGTCACATCCCAAGCTTTTCGGTGCACTTTTATTCCTCGGTATATTCTTTGGTGTAAACACACTCAGCAACACTCTTACAGAGACAATTCCTCTGACATTTAACGTGGCAACAGAAAGAGTGTTCTTTGCTTTTGCAGATATGTTCAGCGTTGAGGGTACTCTTCTTTCATACGGTATCGGCGGTACGCTGTTCTCTGCTATTGTTGCAGGCGGTCTTCTTGTTGCTACGGGATATATAATGGAACATAAGGTAAACGTTAAATAAAAACTATTGATGATCTCCCCGGAGGAAAATTAAAATGAAAAGCAAATTTGTAATTGACGGCTTCAATGAATGGCAGAATCAGCCAACAATCACTCATATAGGCAGATTGCCCTCTACCGCTTCCTTTGTACCTTATGACAGTGAAGAGAAGGCAAAAAAAGGAAGAAAAGAGTTGTCTGAGAGATATTTCAATCTCTGCGGTGAGTGGAAATTCAATATTTATGACTCTTACAGAGAAAGAGAGTTAGCTTTTACAAATCCTGATTTTGACAGTGCTGAGTGGGACACAATTCCCGTACCCTCATCGTGGCAGTCCCTTGGCTATGATAAGCATATCTATTCCAATACTCAGTACCCTTGGGAAAGAATTCAGGAGCCCAATCCTCCCGAGGCTCCTACAGAATACAATCCCGTAGGCTGTTACATAAAGAAATTCACTCTTCCTGAGGGCTTCTTAAAGGAAAGAGCAGTTATCTGCTTTGAGGGTGTGGAGTCTGCATATTATCTCTATATCAATGGTGAAAGGATTGCCTACAGTGAGGGCACCTTCAGAGAAAGCAGATTTGACATAACCGATTATCTCACCGAGGGTGAAAATACTCTCGCAGTTGAGGTTTACCGCTGGTGTACAGGCAGCTGGATGGAGGATCAGGACTTCTTCCGTATGGCAGGTATCTTCAGACCGGTATATATTTACACTACAAGCAAGCAGTATATAGCTGACTTCAAGGTTGTATCAAAGCCTGATGTGCCTCTTTATAAGGGCGGTACCATCAACACTCAGATTTTCTTAGGCGAAGAAGCCGACAAGACAGAAGCAGAGATGACCGTTTATGATATGGACGGTAATGTTGTGGCTACTGATGCTATTACTGTAGACGAGGGCAATGAGGCGGTGCTTACTGCGGAAATCCCCTTTGTTAAGCTCTGGAGTGCCGAGAATCCCTATCTCTATAATGTGGTTATCTCCATAAGAGATGAGGGCGGAAATTACATAGAATATGTAAGCTGTAAAACCGGTTTCAGATATATTGAAATCAAAGACAGCGTAATTTATTATAACGGTGAGAGACTTCTTTTAAAGGGTACCAACAGACACGAGTTTTCATTTGAAACAGGCCGTGCCGTATCAGAAGAAATGATGATTGAAGATATCATCATTATGAAAAAGCACAACATCAATGCTGTGCGTACCTCACATTATCCCAATTCTCCCTTATGGTATGACCTTTGTGATGAGTACGGTCTTTACGTTATAGATGAAAACAATCTTGAAACCCACGGAACAAGATTTATGGGCGAAAGCACACCTCTTCTGCCTGACGGTAAAGAGGAATGGCTTCCCTCGTGTATGGACAGAATAGAATCTCTTTACGAGAGAGATAAAAACCATCCCAGTATTATTATCTGGTCGCTGGGCAATGAGTGCAGCGGTGGTGCAAACTTCCTTAAAATGCACGACTATCTCCACGATGTAGACGGAACAAGACCGGTTCACTATGAGTCAATCTGGGCAAAAGAAACATTTGACTTTGATAAGAATGTAACAGATGTTTATTCTCAGATGTATCCGAAGCCCTGGGATCTCGAGAGAGATATGATAGCTCATCCCGAAAAGCCATGGATGCTTTGTGAATATTCACACGCTATGGGTAACTCCTGCGGAGGTAATGATAAATATCTCGGGCTTATGGATAAATACAGAGGCTTCTTCGGTGTCTTTGTCTGGGACTTCGTTGACCAGGGCGTTAAAATCACAAAAGAAGACGGAACAACCTTTATCGGTTACGGCGGTGACAGTGGCGAATTCACTCACGACGGCTCATTCTGCGGTAACGGTCTCGTATTTGCTGACAGAAAGCTCACACCTAAAATCAAAGAAATCAAGCGTCTTTATCAGAATGTACGCTTCAAGGCTATAGATGCGAAGAAGGGTATTATTGAAATTCAGAACGATTTCCTTTTCACCAATCTTAAGGAGTATAATCTTCATTGGCAGGCAATAAGCGAAAATAAGGTTATTGCAAGCGGTGATATGATAGTTGACCTTATTCCGGGTGATACTAAGACAGTTGACCTGGGCATTAATGTGCAGAGCGGTGACGAATGGTATCTCAACGTATTCTTCGAGCTCAGGGAAAACACATCCTGGGCTAAGGTAGGACACAGGGTTGCCAAGGCTCAGTTTATTGTCAATGAATATAAAAACAAAAAAGCTGAGCTTTCAAAGGCTCAGATGAGCGTCAAAACAAATTACGGTACTGTATGTGTTTACGGCGGAGATATTGAAATCAATTTCTCAAGAAGAAATGGTGCAGTTTACTCCCTTAAGAAAAAGGGAGAGGAAATCCTTGCAGGTGAAATCCGTCCTAATTTCTGGAGAGCTCTCACAGATAACGACAGAGGCTCTAAGCAGGCTGTACGCTGTGCAGTATGGAAATATGCTATGGAATTCGGCTGGATGGGTATACAGAAGGTTACCGAAAAGGGTGACAGTGTAATTGTAGAGGTGGATTTCAGCGTGCCTACAGTGCCTGAGTCAAAGGGTAAGCTCATTTACACAATCACAGGCAAGGCAGTGCACATCGACTATAGCTTCACACCTGATGCTTTACTTCCTGAGATCCCTGAAATTTCAATGATTATCCCTCTCAGAAAAGAATACGATAAGCTCGAATATCTCGGCAGAGGCCCTCACGAAAACTATATCGACAGATATTACAGTGCAGATATCGGTCTTTATAAGACAAGCATAGATGACTTGTTCGTACCCTATCTCAAGCCTCAGGAGCACGGAGAGAGAACAGGTGTCAGACGTGCAAAGCTCAGTGGTAAGGCTGAAATCACCTTTGAAGCTGATACAGAAATGGAAATCAACGTCTGTCCCTGGACTGCGATTCAGCTTGAGGATGCACCTCACACCCATGAGCTTCCTGAAAGCGACAAGCTCTATTTCAGAGCAGTGGCAAGACAGATGGGTATCGGAGGTTATGACAGCTGGGGTGCACATACTCTCACGGAATATAAGAACCTGACAGGTGAAGAATACAAGTTTGGATTCAGTATTATAGTGTAACTCGTTCTGCCAAAGGCAGAACATATCGAGCAAACGAAGTTTGCATATCGAGTTTGCGAAGCAAATATATCGAGCAAGCTTTGCTTGCATATCGATTAAGCACTAACTCAAGAGGATGGTAAAACTATGGATAAGAAGAACACTCTGCGAGAGGAAAGCATAGAGTTTGCTGTGTTGGTGTCGTATGTTTGTGATGACATAAAAGGATGTTCGGTTTATAAAAATCAGTTGCTGAGAGCATCTTCATCAATAGGAGCAAATATTCACGAAGCTAAATATGCTCAAAGCAGAGCCGATTTCATTCACAAATTAGAAATTGCACTGAAAGAATCTTCTGAAACTGAATATTGGATAGAATTGTTATATAGAAAAAAGGCAATTAACTCAGAAGATTCGTTGTTGCTGAAAAACACTTGCGGCAAGATAAGACGAAAGCTTATTGCTTCAATAACAACTGCTAAAAATAATAACCCGGAGATAGATTTTTAGCATCTGCTCAGTCGATATAAATCCCTTACGGGATTTTCGATATGTGCCTACGGCACTCGATATATCATAAATGATTCGATATGCTTTGCTGTCGCAAAGCGAGATGAAAGGAGAAAAAATCATCATGTAAAAAACAAGCGGAAATCCTATCGCTGCTATTATGGCAGTAGTAACCCTCGTATCTCTCAGATTTGCTATCAGACGTATGGTTAAGAGATATTCAGGTGTAAAACTTTGATAAAACAGCAAAGGCGGATATAACTCCGCCTTTTAGCTATATATTGGTGATAATTATGAATAACAAACCTCAGAATAAAAAACCAAGCCCCCGAAGACCTCGGCAGAGTACACCTAAGAAGGTCGGCAAGGGTAACGCCTGTCCCCTTTATAAAAAATGCGGTGGCTGTCAGCTTCAGAATATGACCTATAACGAGCAGCTTTCCTTCAAGCAGGCTAAAACAATAAAATATTTAGGACGATTCGGTCACGTTGAAGAAATCATCGGTATGGATGAGCCTACTCACTACCGCAACAAGGTGCAAGCGGCATTCGGTACAACACGTAGCGGTAAGATAATTTCAGGTGTATATCAGTCCTCGAGTCATAATATCGTTCTTGTTGATGAGTGTATGCTTGAAGATAAAATTGCCGACAAAATCATCGTTGATATAAGAAATATGCTGCCGAAATTCAAGCTTACCGCCTATAACGAAGATACGGGAAAGGGCTTCCTGCGCCATGTGCTTGTTAAGCGAGGCTTCAGCACCGGCGAGGTTATGGTGGTGCTCGTGACGGGCAGCACCATCTTCCCTGCAAAGAAGGATTTTCTCAAGGCTCTTCTTAAACAGCACGAGGAAATCACCACGGTTATATGGAATATCAACCCCTCAAAGACGAGTCTTGTACTCGGCAAGAAAGAGGAGGTATTATACGGAAGTGGATATATTGAAGATATTCTCTGCGGTAAGAGATTCAGAATATCTGCAAAATCCTTCTATCAGATAAATCCGATACAGACAGAAAAGCTCTACGGCACAGCTATAGAATTTGCAGGCCTTACAGGTAAGGAAACTGTCCTCGACGCTTACTGCGGTATCGGCACCATCGGACTTGTGGCTCTGGATAAGGCTAAGCAGGTTATAGGTGTTGAGCTCAATGAGGACGCTGTGGGTGATGCCATAATGAATGCAAAGCTCAACGGTGCAGAAAATATCCGTTTCTTCTGTGCTGATGCAGGTAAGTTTATGGTAGGTATGGCAGAGGAAAATGAAAAAGTTGACGTCGTATTTATGGATCCTCCGAGAGCGGGCAGTGACATACCCTTCCTTAAGAGTGTGGCTACACTGAAACCCGAAAAGGTGGTTTATGTATCCTGCAACGTTGAAACTCAGGCGCGCGATTTAGGCTTCCTTTGCAAAAACGGCTATAAGGTTCAGAAAATTCAGCCGGTGGATATGTTCCCTCATACAAATCATGTGGAATGTGTGGTACAGCTGACAAGAAAAAACGGTGAATCAGGTAATATTAAGCCTTCTTCAAACAGTACGAAAGAACGTACACATAAAAAGTATAAAAAATAAGGCTGATAAGGGTCGGGTATATGGAAAACAGAATAACTAATAAGCGGATATATTTATTTGATAATATAAAATTTTTTCTGATTACAACTGTTGTAGTCGGGCATTTTGCAGAGGTCGGAACATCAAAGTCTGAAATATATAAAAGTATATTTGTTTTTATATATGCATTTCATATGCCGTTATTTTTGTTTATTTCAGGAATTTTTCATAAAAACAGAAATGTTACCCAAAAGATAGTGATGTTTGTGTCTCTTGGCTTTTTATCAAAAATTATACTGTATATTATGAAGATGATTGTAAATGGAAAAGCTTCATTTTCATTGTTGTCAGATAGCTATTTGCCTTGGTATATGTTTGTTATGGCTATGTTTACTGCAGTTTCATGGTTTTTGCGCAATACCGATAAGCGGTTTGTTTTGGTTGTTGCAATAATTCTGGCGTGTGTTGCAGGCTACGATAACAATGTAGGTGACTATCTGTATCTTTCAAGATTTATTGTGTTTTATCCGTTTTTTGTTTTAGGTGAAATGACAACTAAGGAAACTATCCTGCAACTTAACAGAAACAAAACTATAAAGGTAATTGCTTTAGGAGTTATTGTGCTATGGTTGCTGATATGCTTCACAAAACTTGATAGTGTATATATGTTACGCCCTTTGTTTACAGGAAGAAATCCTTTCAGTATAAATGAACTGTTTGAGAAGTGGGGATTTTTGTATAGATTTATTTGTTATATCATAACCTTTCTGACATCGTTCTCTATACTATGTCTTGTTCCTGATATAAATATACCGTATATAAGTAAAATGGGGGCAAGAACTTTGCAGGTATATTTCTGGCATTGGCCGATTGCTCTGATTTTAAAGAAAATAGGGTTGCAGTCTGTTTTGTTGGAAACATCTCACGGAAAATTATTATGGCTGCTTATTGCAGTGGCACTTACATTTCTCTTAAGCGTAGAAATCTTTTCTTTTCCGACTAAGGCGGTTGCACAATTCAGCAAACAAAAAGTATCGAAAAAAATAAACAGTAAGGAGAAATAAATATGAAGATTGCTTCAAAGGTCAAAGGCTTATTCACAAACGCTGAAGGCTGGTCAACAGAGCCGGCTGAAAGATTGAGCTACTATTCATATTTTGCCGGACAGAATATGATTTACACACTTTTCAATGTGTGTCTGACAACATATCTTTTATTTCTTGGCATAGACCCCATAAAGTCTGCGACGGTTATGCTTATCGTCAAGGTCTGGGATGCCGTGAATGACACCTTGTTCGGTGTGATATTTGACTATATCAAATTTAAAAGCGGCAAGAAATATCTGCCGTGGATAAGAATTTCAACTGTGCTTATTCCTATTGCTACAGTGCTTACCTTTATCATTCCCTCTGATTCTTCCCAGGCTGTCAAGCTCGGATGGTTTGCTGTTGCATATATTCTGTGGGATACAGCTTATACCCTCTGCGATGTGCCTATATTCGGAATACTTACATCAATGAGTCAGAGTGTCGATGAAAGAAACTCAATCCAGTCTATCAAGAGCATCGCAACCTATGCGGGTGTAGGTGTCACTTCCACTCTTGCAACAGTACTCGTCAGCGAAAAGGTGGGTATGAATTACGGGGTGATTTCAGCAATTATCTGCGTGATGGCCTTCGGCCTTATGTCACCTGCTTCCTTTAAGCTCAAGGAGAGATATCACGCTGAAGCTGAAGAAACTTTTACTATCAGAAAGATGTTCTCGTACCTTTTTAAGAATAAGTATCTGCTTATTTATTACTTAGGTATCTTCTTATATTCATCCTTACAAATCGGTAATGCATTTACCCTTTATGTTTCTTACTATCTGTTTAACAGTGCGCTATTCTCACTTGTTGTCGGTGCAGTGGGTACTGTGCCGCAGCTTCTTATCGCATTGCTGCTGCCAAAGATTATAAGAAAATTTGATAAGATGAAGGTTAACCGTGTATGCCTGCTTCTTTATGCTGTCCTGAGTATTATCACCTGGATAATAGGCTACGGAAATGTAATGGTTTATATCATTCTCTTTACAATACGCTCGATACCTTTAGCGGTAGTTTCTCTTGAAATGTTTATGTTCACACCTGACTGTGCAGAATACGGACGCTTCAAAAGCGGTACCGAGGCAAAGGGTATTACATTTGCAGTGCAGACCTTTATGGCAAAGCTCACAGGCTCTATTTCAAGTGCCCTTGGCTTATTCGTCCTCGGGCTTAAATCAGTAGGCTGGAAGGTTGTAGAGGTAGGCTCATTCCAGGAGCTGGAGCAAAGCGGTGTAACACAGACACAGCACGCTCTCGATATGCTGTGGCTTATCTTTATGCTTATCCCGGCAATTGGTGGTGTTCTTTCATATATCACCTGGCTGTTCTACGACCTCAGGGACAAGGATGTTCAGGTAATGATTGACTGCAATACAGGCAAAATCACCAGAGAAGAGGCTTTGGGTATGATGTCGAAAAAGTATGACATAAAGCAGTAAAGACAGAAGAAATACTCAGGAACAAAGAAATATAGCCTTATCTCTTATATAATTATATGCTGTTTCTGAGGTGACTTAAAAAAATCAAGGTCAGTTTATGGATAATATCGTCACTGTTTATTGCGATGTTGTTGCTGACACACTGAAGGAACAAAAGGGAGAATAAAAATGAAACAGGGAATTACCAAACGCGAACGTGAAGTAACAGATATAAACGAAATAAAAGAAATCCTCGACAAATCTATGATAGTACATATTGGCATGGTGGATGGTGATGAGCCCTATGTTGTGCCTATGAATTACGGTTATACATTGGAAGACGGTGAGCTTTGCATCTATCTTCACGGTGCCACTGTAGGCAGAAAAATCGATATTATCAAGAAGAATCCCAAGGTCTTTTTTGAGATGGAGTGCGATGTTACCCCCTTTGAGGGCAAGGTCGCCTGCCAATACGGCACCACATATTCCAGTGTAATGGGTCGTGGCACGGCAGTGGTACTCAGTGAAAGTGCTGACAAAATTGACGGACTTGCCAAGTTTATGAAAACTCAGACAGGCAAGGATTTCACATTTGACGAAAAAATGGTGAGCATTGTCAATGTCATCAAAATCACATCCACAGACTTTACAGCTAAGAAAAGACCAAAGCCCATGGGCATAAAATAAGAGGTGAAAACTATGCTCGAAACTATGAGTGACTTTTTCACTGCACGAACTGAAATGTACGACGAGCATATGCTTACAGAGGTTGAGGGGTGCAAAGAGGGCTATAAGAAAATGGCATCTCTTGTGCCGATGGGTACTGAAACCTTGCTTGATCTCGGTTGCGGTACGGGTCTCGAGCTTGAGGAGATTTTCAGTTTGTTCCCCCGACTTAAAGTTGTGGGTATAGACCTGACAGAGTCAATGCTTGCAAAGCTCAGGGAGAAATTCCCTGACAAGGATATAAAGCTTATCTGCGGTGACTATTTTGAAGTGCCTTTGGGTAAGAATGCATTCGATTGTGCGGTTTCATTTCAGACAATGCACCACTTCATAAAAGTAAAAAAGCTATCCCTTTATAAGAAACTTTGGGATAGTCTGAAAGCGGGCGGTGTCTATATCGAGTGTGATTATATGGTTCTCACTCAGGAAGAGGAAGACCACTGGTTCAATGAAAATGAGAGACTTCGAAAAGAGCAGGGGATAGTTGGTGATGAGTTTTATCATTATGATACACCTTGCACCGTGGATAATCAGATAAAGCTTCTCAAAAAGGCAGGATTTGACAGTGTAGAGCAGGTTTTCAGACTGGAAAACACAACTATTCTTGTGGCGAAGAAATAAAAAAATCAGCGCGTTTTTGATTCTTTTTCCGCGCCAGGAAAAAGAATGCCTGCCCGGCGAGGGCGACGAAAAATAAAACAATAAAGAACGGCACATCCTATTGATAATGCCGTTCTTTTTTATTGAGGAAACAAATGTGTGAAACTATACTTGTTTTATTGTGGAGAGACTCTGTCTCTCGCTCTGCAAGCTTTTGTAAAAGCTTGACCAAAACTTTACTTGTTTTTATTTTGTGAGGGGCAGCTGTCTTTCATAGCACAACCACTGCAACCGCATCCGCAACTACCTTTGCCCTCTTTTTTATCCTTACACATCTTATTTATAATAAGACCGACTATAACTGCGAGGACTAAAAGCACTGCAAGTGTGCCCATATTCTGAGTGATAAATTCCATTAAACCACCTTTTTCTTTTTTGGTCTTGCAACCAGTACTACTATAGCCACAAGGACGATAACAGCTGCAATAAGGCCGATGATGTCAGGACTACCTGTAAAGAGATTACCGAGCTGATTTATGATGAGAGCGATTGAATAGGCAAAAAATGTCTGATATCCTATTGCAAATGCAGTCCATTTCCAGCTGTTCATTTCTCTTCTGATAGCGCCCATAGCTGCAAAGCAGGGAGCACAAAGGAGATTGAAGGCAAGGAATGCATAAGCTGAAACGGGAGTGAAGATTTCACTTCTGAGTATTGCCCAGATTTCTTCGCCTGATTCTGTAAGTTCGGGATTGCCTAAAAGCACGCCGAAGGTTGCAACGATGTTTTCCTTAGCGATAAGACCTGTCATAGCTGCAACAGTGCTCTGCCAGTTGCCAAAGCCTAAGGGTGAGAAAATCCAAGCGAACACATTACCGAATGTTGCAAGAATTGAGTGGTTGAGGTCTTCGATCATACCGAAACTGCTGTTCTCAAAACCGAAGTTCTGTAAGAACCAGAGTACCATAGCTGAAAGAAGAATGATAGTGCCTGCCTTTTTGATGAAAGACCAGCCTCTTTCCCATGTGGTGCGGAGAATATTGTTGAAGGTAGGCATATGATAAGAGGGAAGCTCCATAACAAAAGGTGAAACATCACCCTTGAAAAGCTTTGTTTTTTTTAGGATAAGACCTGAAAGTATAACAGCCACTATCCCCATAAAATATGCCGAGGGAGCAACCCACATAGCACCGCCGAAAAGTGCACCTGCAATCATTGCTATAACGGGAAGCTTGGCACTGCAGGGGATAAATGATGTTGTGATAATTGTCATACGGCGGTCACGCTCGTTTTCAATGGTGCGTGATGCCATAATGCCCGGCACGCTGCAGCCTGTACCCACAAGCATAGGAATAAAGCTTTTGCCTGAGAGACCGAACTTGCGGAAAATTTTATCCATTACAAAGGCTATTCGTGACATATATCCGCAAGCCTCAAGGAATGAGAGAAAAGTGAAGAGCACGAGAATCTGAGGTACGAAACCGAGAACTGAACCGACACCACCGATGATGCCGTCAATAACAAGGCTCTGTACCCAAGGTGCGCAATTGATAGAAGTGAGGAAGTTTTCTGCGATTACGGGTACACCGGGGATAAATTTGTTAAATAGATTCCAGCCCTCACCGAAAACGCCATCGTTTGCCCAGTCTGTTGCCCATGTTCCGACAGTTGAAACTGAGATATAATAAACAAGGAACATAATAAGAGCGAAGATGGGCAGTGCAAGATAACGGTTAGTGAGTACGCGGTCAATTTTATCTGAAAGAGTCAGACCTCCGCGATTTTTCTTTACATAGCAGGTGCGAAGCACTCTTTCGATGTATTCGTATCTTTCATTGGTGATGATGCTTTCAGCATCGTCGTCCATCTCTTCTTCAACGTGTGCGATGTCCTCTTCAATATGAGCGAGGATATCTTTATGTATACCCAGTTTTTCAATAACTCTGGGGTCACGCTCAAAAACTTTGATAGCGTACCATCTCTGCTGTTCGTCAGGGAGTGAGTGAACAGTTGCCTCTTCGATGTGAGCAATTGCGTGTTCAACCTCACCTGAAAATCTGTGCTGAGGAATTGTTCTGCCGTTTTTTGCCTGCTCTATTGCAAGGTCAGCGGCTTCTTCTATACCTGTACCCTTTAATGCAGAGATTTCAACAGCCTTGCAGCCAAACTTTTTAGAGAGAATTTCAAGATCGATTTTATCGCCGTTTTTAATGACAATATCCATCATATTGATAGCAATAACAACGGGAATACCAAGCTCTGAAAGCTGAGTTGTGAGATAAAGATTTCTTTCTATATTTGTACCGTCAACAATGTTGAGAATAACATCGGGTCTTTCTTCAACGAGAAACTTTCTTGCAACAATCTCCTCTGGAGTGTAAGGAGAAAGTGAATAGATACCTGGAAGGTCAACAACGGTTATGTCTGAATTCTTTTTAAGCTTACCTTCTTTTTTTTCAACGGTAACGCCGGGCCAGTTTCCTACATATTGGTTAGAGCCTGTGAGTGCATTGAACAGAGTTGTTTTACCGCAGTTGGGATTGCCTGCAAGTGCGATTTTTATGCCCATAAAGTGCATCCTTTCAAGTCTTAAATATGGTTGTTAGTTTTGCCTAACTGTAGTCGGGAAATTTTGAGTAACTCTCGGTTACTCAATGTCTATATTCTGACAGTCAGCTTTTCTCAGAGTCAATTCGTATCCTCTGACTGTTATTTCAATGGGGTCGCCTAAGGGTGCAACCTTCATAATTTTTATACTGACACCTTTGGTGATACCCATATCCATGATTCTTCTCTTAATAGCGCCTTCACCGCCGACCTTTGTTACTCTGACGGTTTCGCCGATTTTTGCATCTTTGAGAGTTCTCATATATTTACCTCTTTTCTATAGGGATCAAGTGTACAATAACAGAGAGTTAGTCTTGCCTAACTAATACATATATTACTCCAAAATTTAACATTTGTCAAGGCGTTCAGAGGTAAAAAAGACATATTGTTATATTCTATTGACAAAATAAGGATTTTAGGATAGCATTATGTTAAAAATGACGAAAGAAAAAGGAAATCGAATATGAAACTTTTACTTAAGAGTTTTATTACTCTGCTTATGTTAATCAGTGCTGTTTTGCCCGAAACTTTCAGCCTTGGCAAGTTGCCTCAAGGAAATACCATAAATCTTGATGAGTTTGAGCTAGTCTGGAGTGATGAGTTTGACGGGGAAAAACTCGACAAAAGCAAATGGACATATAATTGGTGGGAGGTTGAAAGAAAAGGTGGATACTGGCACGAAGATTTAGTCAGTGTTAAAGACGGCAACCTTGTTATCAGTGCGAAGTATTTCGACGAGCCCTTGGAAAATTATCACTATGAAAAGTGGAAGGATCAGATAAATTTCGATGAGTATAAAGCAGGCTGGTACACAGGCTCTATCAGCACTATAAATCTTTATGAGCAGAAATACGGATATTTTGAAGTCAGATGCAAATTACCTGCGGCTTACGGTTTATGGAGTGCATTCTGGATGATGAATGGTGAGGTTGAGAATGTTGACGGCTCAGGTCGGGACGGTACAGAGGTTGATATTTTCGAATCATTCTATTATAAAGACCATTGGTGGGGCAACGACTGTGTTGTGTCAGGCATACACTATGATGGCTACGGTGAGGGACACAAGGGTGACAGCATAGGTAAGACCTTTATAGAAAATGATCCTTATACTGAGTTTAACACCTATGGTCTTGAGTGGAATGAGAATGAATATATTTTCTATCTGAATGGAGTTGAAACGGGCAGACTTTCTACAGGCGGAGTTTCACAGAATCCTGAGTATCTGCTTCTTACAGTGGAATTCAGCGGTGAAAATGGTGTAGCATCAGGAGACGGACGTGGCGCAGGTAACATAAACAAAACACCAAAGGAAAATTGGCCTGCTGAGTTTGTGGTGGATTATGTAAGATGTTATCAGTATAAATAAAATCAAGTTTTGAATATGACGATCAAAAAAATAACGACACCTCTGATGAGGTGTCGGTAAAGCTTTATCAATACTGGAAATCTGTAATATACATATAGTTATCAAGAACTGCCTTACCCTTAGCTGAAATACCAACGATACTGCCTTCTTTGATGTTTATATCAAGATGCATAAACTGATTGAGCTCAACAATTTCGTTGGTGTCGGGATTGAAGGTCAGCTCTGCTGTGCAATCGTAATATGTAAGCTCAAAGTCTACATTTTTGACGATGAATTTAAGACTTGAATCGTTCTGAAGTGTGTCGCGTACAGTTGCCATTTCAATAGGTGTAAACATAGAACCTATAGTGCTGTCGCAGGTGGGAGCGGCATTGGGAGGCTCACTGTTGATTTCATCCTTGAGCTCGATTACTATTTTTACATTGCCGTCAGGAAGCTGAGTGCAGGTTGCTGATTCAATGGCGCTTGCATCTGTGAGCATACAGCCTTTTTCGTTGTGATAGATGGGGAACCATTCCATTGATTCTCCCTTTGCCTTTGCTTCGGGGTTAGCTCTTGCAGTGGCTTCATCCTTGAAGAACTTTGAAGCAAGGGGCAATATTTTACCGAAAACAGTACCCTCGAACTGAGCCTTTTCAGGAGGAATAGCCTGATACTCAACCTTGCTGAAAGCAGGTGAGTCAGCCTTAGCCTTGTTCATAACCTCGCTGTATTTAGCAAGAATTTCTTCGTTGCTTTGGGGTAAAGCGTTGTCATCAGCTTTTTCTGTTGAAGGTATTGTCACGGATTCGGTATCACTGTCATCGGCAGAGGGCTGCGTTGTTGAAGGTGGTACCGTTACTGTGGGAAGAGTTGTGGGCTGGGGTAAGGGCTGTTGTACCTGTACAGCCGGTATATCAGCGCCTATTGTACCTCCGACGTTTATTTCTGTGGGAAGCACAAGACCGAGAGTTGCTGAAAACAGACAGATAACCGCTGCCAGCAGAGCGATAAAAATCAGATCATTCTTTTTCATAATATGTTTTCTCCTTATAAAAGACTTAATACAAAAATTTTAGCACGTAATTGTATAAATGTCAATTATATATATATTAAGAAAAGGGGTAATATTTGTTATCGGATAAAAGAAAAAATCGGCGACACTTTACAAAGCCTGCTTAAGCTTATAAGGTGTCGCCTTTGATAACTGTATTATGTCTGAGCTTATGCAGCTTCAGCCTTGTCGGTGGTTGCGGGAGGAGTGAGGTTCTTTTTTTTGCTGAGCTTCTGAATAAGGAAAACTACTGCGATGAGCACAAGACCTGCAGCGTCTGTCGCGATACCGGGTATTATGCTGAGAAGACCGCCGCCTAAAAGCATAAGTCTCTGCCACCAGGGACACTTAGCAAACAGATATCCTTCCATGCCTGCAGAAACTGCGAAGATACCGACAAGAGCAGTGATTACAATCTGCACAACATCGTACCATGCCGCATCGATAAGAAGCATTTCAGGGCTGTATGCGAAGATATATGGCACGATGAAGGCTGTAATGGCAAGTCTTGTAGCTGTGACGCCTGTTTTCATCGGGTTGGACTTCGCGATAGCTGAGCCTGCATAAGCTGCAAGAGCAACGGGCGGTGTGATGTCTGCAACGATACCGAAGTAGAAAACAAACATATGAGCCGCAAGCACGGGGAGTCCCATTTTGATAAGAATGGGAGCTGTGATTGTTGCCATGATAACATAGTTAGCTGTTGTGGGTACGCCCATACCGAGTACGATACAGCAGACCATTGTAAGGAACAGAGCAAGGAAAGTGCTGTTTTCAGCTATGGGTACAAGAGTATTGATAAGAATCTGGCCGAGAGCTGTCATTGTAACAACGCCTGAGATGAGACCTGCCATACCGCAGGCAACTGCTACGCCTACTGTATTTTTAGCACCGCCTTCAAGTGATTCAATTACTACCTTGGGAGTGAGTGTTGCCTTATCCTTTGAAAGGAATGAAAGAGCAACGCAGGAAACCATTGATGCGAGAATAGCTGTGCTCATATTTGACTGACCGAAGGGAAGCCATAAGCCGAGAAGAACAGCTACGGGAATTACGGGAACGATTACTCTCCATGCATTCTTCTTATCAAGCTTCTTAGGTACCAGTGAAACGATAAGTGAACCGAGAATTGCAAAGCAAGCTGAGAGACCTGCACTGAAGTAGTTCATAGCAATAACAAGAACTACGATGGGAAGCAGGAGATATCCGTTTTTGAGGATGAGGTTGAAGAAGTTGGGGATAGCATCCTTGGGAAGACCCTTGAGACCGAGTTTCTTTGCTTCAAAGTGAATCATCATAAAGATGCCGGTGAAGTAAAGAACTGCGGGAAGGATTGCAGTAACTGCAATAGTTGAATAGGGGGTCTCAGTGATTTCTGACATAAGGAATGCTGCCGCACCCATAATAGGAGGCATTATCTGACCGCCGGTGGAGGCTGCTGCTTCAACGGCTGCTGCGAATTCGGGCTTGTAGCCGGTCTTTTTCATCATAGGAATGGTGATTGAGCCTGAACCTACAGTGTTGGCAACACTTGATCCTGAATACATACCCTCAAGAGCACTTGAGATAACTGCAACCTTTGCAGGACCGCCGATTGATGAGCCGGCGATTGAGTTTGCAAGGTCAACGAAGAATGTGCCGATGCCTGTTTTTTCAAGCAGGGCACCGAGGATTATAAATAATACAATAAAGGTTGTGCAAACATAAACGGGAGTTGAGAAAAGACCGTTTGATACGTCATAGAAAAGACCGTACATAAGGCTTCTGAGAGCTGTATCGGGGTTTTTGCTTATGGCATTGAAGGCCGCATAAGCAACGAAGCATCCTGCAACTATGATGATGGGCCAGCCTACAGCTCTTCTGCAGAGTTCAACAAGAAGAAGTATTGCAACAAGAGCAACGATAATCTGCACGGTGCCGATACGGCGTGACATAAGAATGATATCATCCTGGAAGATTGCATAGTAGAGGAATGAGCCTGCACCTACAAGGGAAAGGATAATGTCATAAAAGGGGACATAGTTGATTTTCTTTGTCTGCTTTTTGTATGCGGGAAAAATGATATATCCGATAAATACAATAAAAGCAAGGAAGGTTGTGAGCTTGGTATATTTTGTGGCGTTCTGGAAAACGAGAGCCATTGAAATCATATACACACTGAAAAGTGACATAATTGCTGTGATTACTGTCTTACGCCAACCTGTGAAGATTCGTGTGTTACTTTCTCTGTCAAACTCAGCCATAATGGCGTCGGCGTCAATAGCTTCGTCTTCTGTATGAAGGGGGATTTTATTTTCGTCCACAGTTTTACCTCCTTTTTATCTTGATTTTAAACTTAAATAAATGCTGCAAGTGTTGTTGCAGCATTTATTATAAAGCAATTATTTACTGTTTTAACTGCGATGGAAATTATGCGATAACGCCGATTTCCTTATAGTACTTCTCAGCACCGGGATGAAGGGGAACATTGCCGATTGCAGCAGTTGCAGTCTCTTTGTCCATTTCCTTACCCTTAGCATGAGCTACAGCAATTTCATCCTGCTTTTCCCAAAGGTTCTTTGTGATTTCATAAACCTGATCTTCACTCATATCGTTTGTAACGATGAATGTAGCCATGATAGCAACTGTTGAAGCTGTTTCATCATCTGCGATGAATGAATAGTCAGCGCTTGTGTATTCGTGCTTAGCATAGAAGGGATAATCGTTCATAAGCTTAGCGATTACATCTTCGCCAAGGTCAACAGCAACGATGTCTGTTGAAGTAGCAAGGTCTGAAACTGCGGGAGTGGGAGTACCTGCTGTGATGAATGCAGCGTCGATAGCACCGTCTTTAAGAAGAGTAGCAGCATCGCCGAATGAAGCAGCTGTCTTGTTGATATCAGCATCAATGTCAAGACCTGCAGCAGCGAGGATCTGAGTTGCATTGTAGTAAACGCCTGAGCCTACGTCGCCAACTGCTACGTTCTTGCCCTTAAGGTCAGCGATTGTCTTTATACCTGAAGCTTTTGTTGCGATAACCTGGCAAACTTCAGCATAGATACAGCCAACTGCTGAGAAGCAGGTGATAGGAGCTGCGAATCCGTTTGTGCCTTCGTAAGCGTAGTTCATAACGTCGTTCTGAACGATAGCGAACTGAGCTTCGCCATCTTCGATCATTTCGATGTTAGCCTGTGAGCCGCCTGTTGCCTGAACAGTGAATTTGTAGTCGTCTGTGCTGAGTACCTGACCTGCTGCTGTTGTGAAAGCATAGTATGTACCCTGGTTGCCGCCTGAACCTGTGATGATGTTTGAGATAACCTTTGATTCGGGAGCATCGGTTGAATCACCGTTTGTTGTGTTTGTGTCGTCGCCGTTGCCACCGCAAGCTGCAAGTGTGAAGAGCATAAGGGCAGCAAGAAGAACTGCGAGAATCTTTTTCATTGGGTTTTACCTCCGTTTGATATTTGCTTCCTTCATAATCAGTATAGAAAGAATTGTTGACATAATTGTAATATATTTATAATGTAATTGTCAAGGGGCAAAGGTGAAACTTAATAAAAAAATCATCATAAAAATGAATAAACATCGGTTAAGGATGGTATATATGTGAAAATTATGTATGTTAAGTATGAAAAAACAGCTCAGTTAACAAAAAATATATATTTATAGTATATAATTATTGATGTGAAAATTACGATTGATAAAAAGGAGTATCGGTTATGAAAAAACTTGGCTTCGGATGTATGAGACTTCCGCTTAAGAATAAGAAAATAGGCGGTAGTGTTGACCTTGAAAGAACAAAGGAAATGGTGGATTACTATATAGGTGAGGGCTTTACATATTTTGATACTGCTTATATGTATCACGACGGCAGAAGTGAAAAATTCGTAAGAGAGGCTCTGGTTAAGAGATATCCCCGTGACAGCTTTCTTCTTGCAGATAAAATGCCTGTAGGTATGCTTGTAATCAAGGGTGATACGGGCAGGATTTTCCGCCATCAGCTTAAAAAATGCGGAGTGGAATATTTCGACTACTATCTTCTTCACGCTCTGAATGCAAAGTATCTTGAAAAGGCTGAGAAGTTAGGCGTTTTCGAGTATCTGCAGAGTAAAAAAGCAGAGGGTAAAATCAAGAAGCTTGGTTTTTCATTCCACGACACTGCCGATGTTCTCGACAGAATACTTACAAGACACCCTGAAATGGAATTTGTACAGCTTCAGATAAATTATCTTGACTGGGAGGATGAAAAGGTTCAGTCAAGACTCTGCTATGAGGTTGCAAGAAAGCACGGTAAGGATATTATTGTTATGGAACCTGTCAAGGGCGGAAAGCTTGCTGACGTGCCCGAAAAGGTGGAGAAAATCTTCAGAGAGGTGCATCCTGATTGGTCTGCAGCTTCCTGGGCAGTGAGATTTACTGCAAGTCTCGACGGTGTAATAAGTGTTCTCAGCGGTATGTCAGATATGGATCAGCTCAGAGATAATACAGCCTATATGAAGAGCTTTGAGGCTTTGGGTGAAAGGGAACTTAATCTTCTTAAAACAGCAGCAGGTATTATAAACAACAAAGACAGTATACCTTGTACCTCCTGCCGTTACTGTGTTGCAGGCTGTCCTGTGGATATTCCTATTCCGGAGTATTTCACTGCGTACAATAAAAAGCTTTCGGGCGACAATGATTTCAGAGAGTATTTTGTTAACAGCACAGATAAAACAGGCAGAGCTGATATGTGTATAAAATGCAGAAAATGTGAGCAGGCTTGTCCTCAGCACATCAGTATAGCTGAAAAACTTGCGCAGATTAAAGATATAATTTAAAGGCTTGGGTCAAAAATATTGACTTTTTTAAATAGTTGTTATATTATGAAAGTTATCAATAAAGTCCTTGTTTTTCAACAGGGACTTTGAATCCAGATAAAAAGGAGTTTTACTTATGGAACAAATTATGTATGTTATTCCTTTCATAGGCATTTTAGGTATGTTTTTTGCTTTATACCTTGCTATGAAGATCAACAAGCAAGATCCGGGTACTGAGAGAATGAAAGAAATCGCTGCGGCTATTCACGGCGGTGCGAAGGCATTCCTTTTCGCAGAATACAGAATTCTTGTTTTCTATGTGCTTGTGCTTTTTGCAGCTATCGGTTGTTGCCTTTCATGGGGAACAGCAGTGAGCTTCTTAGTGGGCGCACTTTTCTCAGTCGGTGCAGGTTACTTCGGTATGACTGTTGCGACAAAGGCTAATGTAAGAACAGCTCAGGCTGCTGCAAAAGGCGGTATGAAGAAGGCTCTTTCAGTTGCTTTCTCAGGCGGTGCTGTTATGGGTATGAGCGTTGTAGGTCTCGGTGTTCTCGGTATCTCAGTTATCTATGCTCTTACAAAAGATGCTGATGTTCTCTTCGGTTTCAGCCTTGGTGCTTCATCAATTGCTCTTTTTGCACGTGTTGGCGGCGGTATTTATACAAAGGCTGCTGACGTTGGTGCTGACCTTGTTGGTAAGGTAGAAGCAGGTATCCCCGAAGATGACCCCAGAAACCCCGCAGTTATTGCCGATAACGTTGGTGACAACGTAGGTGACGTTGCAGGTATGGGCGCTGACCTTTTCGAAAGCTATTCAGGTGCCATTATCTCAGCTATCTCACTTGGTATTGCAGCATTTGCTAAGGGTACTAACCCCTCAATCGGCCCTCTTTATCCTCTTTTCATTGTTGCTATCGGTGTTATCGCATCAATTCTTGCAACATTCCTTGTTCGTGGCGGTAAGGCAGATCCTCACAAATCACTTAAGGTTGCAACTAATGCTGCATCAATTGTTGTTATGATTGCAGGTCTTGTTCTTAGCAAGTATATGTTCGGCTCACTTAAATACGGCTTTGCTGTATTTGCAGGTATCCTTGTTGGTATCCTTATCGGTTCACTTACAGAGGTTTACACATCAGATGCATATAAGTCAGTAAGAAAGATTGCAGAGCAGTCAGAAACAGGTACTGCAACAAACATTATTTCAGGTATTGCTGTAGGTCTTCGTTCAACAGCAACTCCCATTCTTCTTATCTGTGTAGCTATTTTCGTTTCATACTTCTGCTGTAAGAGTGAATTTACAGGTACCGGTATCTATGGTGTTGCACTTGCAGCTGTAGGTATGCTTTCAACAACAGGTATCACTGTAGCAGTTGACGCTTACGGTCCTATCGCTGATAATGCAGGCGGTATTGCTGAAATGGCAGGTCTTGATGAAAGCGTAAGAGAAATCACCGACAAGCTTGACTCAGTAGGTAACACAACAGCAGCTATCGGTAAGGGCTTTGCTATCGGTTCAGCAGCTCTCACAGCTCTTGCACTCTTCTTCTCATACTCACAGGCTGTTAAGCTTGAAACAACAGGTATCGACCTTCTCAACTATCAGGTAGTTATCGGTCTTCTTATCGGCGGTGTTCTTCCCTTCGTATTCTCAGCATTTACAATGGAATCAGTAAGTAAGGCTGCTTATGAAATGATTGAAGAGGTTCGCAGACAGTTCAAGACTATCCCCGGTATCCTTGAAGGTAAGGCTAAGCCTGACTATGAAACCTGCGTTGCTATTTCAACAACAGCGGCTCTTAAGGAAATGGTTGTTCCCGGTGTGCTTGCAGTAGTATCACCCCTCGTTGTAGGCTGTCTTTTAGGTGTAAGTGCTCTTGGCGGTCTTCTTGCAGGCTCACTTGTAACAGGTGTACTTCTTGCTATCTTTATGTCAAACTCAGGCGGTGCTTGGGATAACGCTAAGAAGTTTATTGAAAGCGGTGTACACGGCGGTAAGGGCGGCGATGCTCACAAGGCATCCGTTGTCGGCGACACAGTAGGTGACCCCTTCAAAGATACAGCAGGTCCTTCAATCAACATTCTTATCAAGCTTATGTCAGTAGTTGCTCTTGTATTTGCTCCCTTGTTTATGATGATAAATGAGGGCCAGGGCTTCTTGATGTAAGAATAACAGCGCGTTTTGATTACTTTTGGGCATCGTCACCGAAGCGCTGCCTGTGGCAGATAAAGCAAGGTGAGGATGGCGCAGCGGTCAAAATTCATAGGCCGTGGGGCCGTAATGAATTTTGGGAACCGCAAGAGGGAATAGCAAAAGTAATGCCCCGCGGCGAGCGATGTATAAAAAACTAAGACCTGCCCATTGTGGACAGGTCTTTAACTTTTACCATTTTCTTTTGTGGTGGGACTCTGTCCCACGCCCTGCAAGCTTTTGTAAAAGCTTGACCAAAACTTTACTTATTATATCTTAGGGTAAATCCTCTTCATTTGCAAGGTTGTGCCATACATTCTGTACGTCATCATTATCCTCAAGCATCT
>JAZQUF010000147.1:0-11481 GCA_045631165.1 Acutalibacteraceae bacterium | reverse complement strand
GGTGCGTTTTTGCATATATCGTGAGAGCGCTTGAATGACATTCAAGAGGTCAAGAGTTCGATCCTCTCCGTCTCCACCAAAAAGAAAAGTCGCACGAAAGTGTGGCTTTTCTTTTTGCATTATTCATTATTAATTATTCATTATTCATTTGTTCTGTTTCGACTTTTCTTAATGAATAATGAATATTGAAGTCGCTTCGCTGATGAATAATGAATAATGTTCATATCGTCTCCACCAACAGCATACTGAGTAATTTTTTTGCCTACTTTTAAGTGGGTGTTTTTTATGGAGATGTTGACAATGATTTTATTGAGTAGTATGATGTTTGTAAAGAGGTGATAATATGAATAAGAAAAAATCAAGCGGAATCCAATTCGTTTTTGGATTTGGAGTTGTAATGCTTTTATGGGGTATAGGTTTGTTGGCAAATGACCCGTTTGATTGGTTTTCCAATATTTTCATGGAGAGCGATATTGACGTTTATCTAATACTCGACATTGTATTGACAGGTATACCGTTTTTGATTTGTTTATATTTAATCTTATTATCAGTTTCAGGTAAACGTAATAATTATAAAGTTATGTACTATTCTGCTTTGGCAGCTGTTTGCTTACCTATTATAGCATACCTTTTTAATGAGCTTTCATTAAATGATTCAAGCATCATAACATGGATTCTCGGACTCACTATTGGTTGGATATTATATCCCTTCGGACTTATCGGATTGGCAATTTTTGACAACGTTGATATTGGTTTTGGCTATTATGAAGGAATGTATATAGTGCTTATAATGGCTTCAGCTGCAATTTTATCAATGGTACTATATAAAACAATAAAAATAAAGAACTGATTTTGTTGAAAGGCTCCTTATCAATTCCAACCATAAACTGCTGAAAGTGGGGTGCGTTTTTGCGTGTGTTGGGAGAGCGCTTGAATGGCATTCAAGAGGTCAAGAGTTCGATCCTCTCCGTCTCCACCAACAGCATACTGAGTAATTATTTTTTTGCCCGCTTTCAGAGTGGGTGCTTTTATTTTTTACAGATTTTGTTGAAAACAACTTTACTCTCATGCTATAATAATAAAACAGAAATATTCAAGGAGTCGGTGGCTATGAAATTAAGAAAATTTATCTCAATATTACTTGTAGCTCTGCTACTTTTCAGTGCTGTACCTGCTTATGCTTTCGGAACAGGAAGCGGATATGAAAATATTTCACGACATCTTTATTATGCGGAAATCTGTTTCCGTGACGGTATAGGCCCCGAAACTGACGGATATTCCATAGATTACAGATATTTTTCACCTGTCAAGGCTGAAGACACTACAAAATATCCTCTTGTAATATGGCTTCACGGCTTTGGTAACGGCTCAAATCCCGGTTCACAGCTCGCGGCAAGTGATATCGAAGCATGGGGAACTGCAGAGCTTCAGCAACGCTTCAGAAACAGTGGTGGTGCTTTTATCTTGGCTCCACGCTCCCCCGAAGATAAAAAACTCTATTGGGATAACTGTCTTATCCGACCCCTTTGTGCTGCTATTGAGGACTTCGTTGACCGATACAAGGATAATATAGACCCCGGACGGATTTATATAGGCGGTCACTCTATGGGTGGTTGGATGACACTTAAAATGGCAGTTGCCTATCCCGAAATGTTTGCAGCTATCTTTCCTGTATGCCCTGCCTGGAAGCTTGACAGTAAATCTGCCGAAAGGCTTGCCGATATTCCTATATGGTTGACCAGTGCTACTAAAGACCACCTTGTAAGCTATAAGATGACCCTTACACCTACTTGGAAGAGAATTATATCAGAAAGCAATGTTCCCGAAAAATGCCGTTTCTCAACTATTTCAGCTTCAGCTTATCCTGACGGAGAAGCTACCCCCAATGAGCATCAGTCGTGGTTTTCGGTAAATTATGATATGTTCTCATCAGAAGATGGTGACTATCCCAATATGTCAACTGTTGACGGAAACGGCCACCTTGTAGAACTCAATTATCCCGATGGTATAATTTCCTGGCTTTCGGATATTACAGGAGACTATGACGGCTCATCCTTGTCTGACAGCGAGCCCTACATAATCAGCAAGGGTTCAGGCATATTCAGACTCTATGTTGCTCTATTCACTTTCTATAGAAATTTATACAGACGCTTAAATACAATATGATAATTACGGACATAGCCTTTTTGCTGTGTCCGTCTTTTTATATGGTCTGATTGCTGAAAATATATCTGCCGTTTATTGAATTATAGAAGTCTTTGTGATACAATCAGATTAATAAAAGGAGGAATAAAGCTATGTTTACGTTTACTAAAATGATTTCTGCAGTTACTGCCTTCGTTATGATGATGCTCCCTATGAGCACCTCTGTTCAGGAAAAAAAGTGCAAGCCCGAGTTTACGGGTACCTTTATCCAGTCCTGGATGACCAGTGTCTGGGACGATGAAAGATGGGCTGAGGAAGCCGAAAATATGAAAAAGGCAGGTATCGAATACCTTGTGCTTCAGTCTCTTGCCGACAAGGGCTATAAGAAAAATGGCGGTAACTGGAATGTTTATTATGACACCGATGTTGAAGCCCTCAGGGATGCTGTCTTCGGAGGTGACTGTCTTGAGCCTGCTCTCAAGGCTTGTCAGAATGCGGGTATCAAGGTTTTCGTCGGACTTTCAATGTTCGATGATTTCTGGAGTGAGGCAGGCTTCGGCTCTCTCTATCAGGATGTCTGCCGTGTTGCAGGTGATATGATGGAGGATATCTATAATAAATACGGTGAAAAATATAAGGATACACTTTACGGCTGGTACTATACCCCCGAAATCAGCAACGGCTTCCTTTGTCAGCTCACTCTCAGCGGTATCATCAAGGGTATAAATCATATAATCAGCAGAATCAATGAGGTGGATGCCTCAAAGCCCCTGCTTATGAGCCCCTTCTATTCAGAGTACATTGCCACCGACCCCATAACAACCCTTTGCAACTATGTGAGATTTTTCAATAAGGTCAACTTCCGTGACGGTGATATTTTTGCTCCTCAGGATGCAGTAGGTGCCAAATGGACAAGAGAAAAGAGCCTGGAAATGACCTGGAAAATGTATAAGGCTGCTATTGACACCTGTGATGCAGATGTTAAGCTCTGGGCTAACTGTGAAAACTTTGACGGTGCAATTGCAAGTGAAATTCTCGGTGGTGCCCTCTCGCCCAAAATTACCGAGTATAAATCTAATATCACTGTAACCCTCGACCGCTTTGTGCGTCAGATGGATATAGCTTCACGATATGCCGAGAATATCATCACCTTCTCATATAACCACTACTACAGCCCATCCTATGTGAACCCTGCATTTATCAACACTTATTACGACTATGTTGAAAATGGCTATACTCTCGAAAATGAAGCACCCAAGGCTCCCGAAAATATAAAGAAGCTTCAGAGTGAAAAGGGAATGGAGATTACCTGGGACGAGGCCGAGGACAACTTCGGCATCGCTTACTACCGACTTGAAAAGAACGGTGAATTCCTCGGCAGAGTCGATAAGTATTACGGTTGGGAGGAAAACTCCTTTACCGATGAAAACCCAAGTCCTGAGAGCGTATACACCCTAGAAGCTGTTGACGCTGCCGGCAACAGTACCGGTAAGATAGTAATAAATTGAACTGAATAAACCGCCATACAAATAAGGCAAGGTACCATTTCGGATACCTTGCCTTTCAGTTTATTTGATTTTATTTACTCCCAGTATTACACTTTAATCTTCAAGCCGTTTTTCAGACCGTAGTATTCATACCACTCTCTGAGAATTTCAAAAACGTGCTTTATGAGCTCGATGTAATAAGTAAATAGACTGCCGGGATAATCGTAGTTTATATCAATAGCCTTATAGCATTCGAAATCGGATGTCCACATAAAGGCTGTCTGGGCAATAGGATAATAACCTGTATACAGAACCTTATAATCGTCGTAAATATACATTGTTTCGCAGAAGCCTTCGGAATAATCTGAGCTGTTCTCATCATAAATGAGAAGAACTGTTATTCCGTTATCGAGAGTGTATGCACCGGTTACAACAACACCGTGATAGTCGTTTATGAACTCTCCCTCTTCAAGAAGGGTGAACTCGAGTAATACAAGCTCTCCTGCCTTTACTGTATCAACAAGCTTCTTGAGCTGTCTCTGATATTCCGGTGCTCCGGGTACAATGCCTTTATTTTTAGGCGGCAGAGTAATGGAGGCCTGAGCATTATAGTAGTTGATAAGGCTGATAAGCTCCGGTGTGGGTTCAAGGTCTCTGACACAGGTTGCACCCTCCTGGGTTGATACAACGTCAAGAATGCCCTTTTTCTGAAGACATACGGTGTTGGCAAAGCCTATGCATGAGCCGTTCCATGATTCAAACTTAGGATACTGTGAAAGCACCGCTGCTAGTACAGCTGCCGGTAAAGCAAAGGGTCCTACACCTCCGACTACACATACGCTTGTCACAAGACGGATATAGTTTTCTTTTGTGAGGTAATACTTCTGGTCCTCATCCACATCAAAATACTTTCCGCTGTTTGTAAAGCCGTATACATCCTCGGGATTAAGGGAAACATCAGTGGTAATGGGATAAAGGTCATAGTAGTAGCCAGTTTCCGGCCACCAGTAATTTATGCTGTAACCGTAAATCACTTCGCTGCCGTCAGGTAAATTCCAGCCGATGATAGCCTTGCCGCCTGAAATTCTGTATTGGTAATCATAGAAGCTGATATAGTCATCGTCTATCAACTTTGCCTCAACAGTGCCGTCGGGCATATGATAACGCACTACATATGAATTGCGGGGTATTTCCGTAGACACATCTGTTACTCTGAAGCCGTAGTAGTTGAAATAGCTGTCTGTTGTAAGTGTGATTTTAAAAGACCTGTCGTGAATATAAACAGTTTTTCCGGCAAGCTCACTGCCCTGATATACTCCGATGAGATTATCCTTGCTGTCGAAAATTGAAATATAGTCACCGACCTTGTAGTTTTCGCCGCTTTCGATAACCTCGCCTATGGTGATATCTCCGTCAGGCTCAAAGAAAATATCAAAGTATTCGCCGGGCTCTGTATATGTATCTTCTGAGAAGGTGACAAAAATGCCTTCTGCTTCCTCAGGATAAGTGTATTCCCACTCACCGTAGAAGTCTTCCGTGTACTTATGCTCACTTTCAGGGTATACCTCTTCAGCAGCTGATGGCATCACAAGAGATGAACACAGCATCAGAACGCAAAGAAGTAACGCTATAACTGATCTGAACTTTTTCATTGCAATCCTCCTTAATAGTGTACTCTGCCACAATCGCAATAATCATTGATTTTTACGAGCTTCCAGATAAACATAAGGAACTTATGAATAAGCTTATCGATTCCTTTTTTCTGATTCCACTCGTGGCATCTGCATTCGCAGCCCTCATACATATTACCCTGTGCTCCGCAATCTGAACAGATACCCTCGCCTGTATCCTCATCGCAGTCATCGTAGAACCTATGACCGTATGTTTCAACCTTCTGTGAATAGGAATCAGAGTTTCCGCAAGGACAGGAGTATACTATTTCACCGTCCTCAGTACAGGTTTCGAATTTCACGTAATTGGGAATATATACATGCTTATGGTTTCCGTCTAAGGGAAGGAATCTTAAATTGTTCTCATCAGCAAATTTTTCAGCTGTTGATCCTGTATAACCGCCTACGATCCAGTTTTCCCATTCATCATAACCGGAGTCATCGTCATAATTGTTATAAACAGCGTCACCTATAACGCACTCCGGATTCATAAAGAATACAGCTTCGCAATAATCAAAAGCACCGTCGCCCACAGCCTCTATATACTCGGGTATAACAAAGACAGACTGTGTATATGCAAATGCCTCATCCCCTATTTCCTTAAGAGTAGTCGGGAAGTTGATACCGTCTACGTATGAATTGCAGAATGCAGCATATCCGATTTTTTCAAGACCTTCATTCAGAACTATGCCTTTGTAAAAACGCGCACCGTAGCAAGCATACTTTCTGACAGACTTAATGCTTTCCGGTAAAACAACCTTGCCATGTACGCTATGGGGAACACATACAAGCTCTGTTTTATCTTTATTATAAAGAATACCCTGTCTGTCTGCTGTATACCAGAGGTTAGCTTCATCAACGGTTATTTGCACAAGACCTTCGTATCTGAAATTACGCACACCGTAATAGCGGACATTTTCAGGAAGATGGATGCTGTCACCTCTGACTGCAAAGGCATAGTCGCATATAACCTTAACCGATTCAGGTAAAGTTACCTGTGCTGTTTTCCACCTGTTGTATACAGAACTTCCGGCAATTATTTCTGTGCCGTCCTTTACATTGACATTCAGAATACCTTCATAGTTGAAATAATCCTCATTCTCATCCTCTGTAACACCGACAAGAATATTGTCAATATAAATAAGTCCGTCCTCCTCATAAGAGGCTTCAAGCATTTTTTCACTGAAAACATTTGCATCGAAATATTTCACCGACAGAGGAACGGTTACCTTCTCAAGATATTCGTTGTCAGAGAAAATACAATCCTCAACATATTCAACGCCCTCAGGTATGTTGTAGGTTGTTGCTGTTGCACACATAGGATAGTAAAGAAGCTTTTTTCCGTCCTTGGTGTAAAGTGCACCGTAGGCGTCATTCTTATAATATTGGTTTTCCTCATCAACAACATATTTTTCTATACGGTTTCTATGCTCCTGAGGCAGAGATATAATATAAGAGATATCCTTGCCGATATAAATTGCCTTGATTTTTGTTTTGTAGTACCACGGCATATCCGAGACATTATAATCTGCTTCGCCCTCACCGTAAACTACAAAGTCACCGTTGAGATACAGCTTATAGAAGGATGTTCCCTCTTTGTTGAACTTACCGGTACACTCCGTTGCTTCGTCACCGCAGACCTCACAGGTACGGTCGCCGTTTTCATCCTTATGACTCGCTTCCAATATAACCTTTTCTGTAAGCCACTCGCCACAGTCTTCACACTTTATACCGCTCTGATAGCCATCCTCAGTACAGGTGGGCTCTTTTGCTGCCACTTCAACTATATTGTTATGCTCCTTGACAAGCTTAACCGTAAATTCAAAGGTGCCTTCATCATAATTTCTTACTCTGAGATAATATGTCTTACCGGCAAAGAGATTAATGCTCAGTGAGAAATTAAACTCCTCACCACTGTCATCGTCACTGTCTATATCGTTATAGTCAGCATCGTAAACCGTAATATACGGATCCAATTCCCCCGCCTGTGATTCTATCAGGTACTCGGCAGTTTTCTCCGGGGTAAAAGCGTAGTACTCCACGTCACTGTCAAAATTAATCGTTGTTCCTGCTTGAATATCAACCGTTGTCCCTGCAAAAGTCGGGATAACAAATATGAGCATCAGAGCAAACACAAGGGGTAAGAATAAATACTTTTTGTTTTTCATTGACTTTCCTCCTTAAAAACAAATGATTATGACTCATATTTTTCTTATAATATGGCATAATTTCCCTTTAATTTTATCATAAGAAAAATAACTTGTCAAACACTGAGCCGACTTATTTGCACCTGTTACGTTTATTTTTCTTCACGTTACGAGTTAATATTCTCTCTGCCACCCCATCGTACGACGGGATAATCCCGAAGTTGTCGTGTGATATACATTTTAACAGCGTTTTTTTGACGGTATAACCTTGACAAACAAAATCCTATGATACATAATTATAATGGTAAAATTTGAGAAAGAAGGTCGAGATATGAAAACCTACGGTACATATTTTCAGAACGATAAAGACTTACCCGTAAAATACGGTGAGATAAACTTAATCAATCCCGAAAGACAAAGACTCAGAGGTGAACCTTTATATAAGGGTGTCGAAACATGGCCTGTTTTCCAGGGCTTCTGCGGTACCGACTTTGAGCTTATGAAAATGGGCAGAGACAGCAAGCTCTCAGCTAAATTCCCCGAAGGCGAAAGCAGACTTATCAACGGTCACGAGGGCGTTGTATGGGTACCCTCAGAAAACCGCTTTGCAATAGTGCTTATCCGCGGCGGTGACAGCTACGACCCCACCCGCTATACTGAGGACGAGACATATTTTGAATATGGCTGTGACAAGGCTGACGGACTTTTCTGCGATAAAAATTACTTCAACCCGGATATGCTTCTCCGTCTCCCCGAAAAGTATGAGGGTCTCACTAAGCTTCCCCTGTCGGTAGCAAAGAAGCTTTCCTTTGCCGACCCTTACGCCTGCGCTATCTTCCAGCTTGAAAGAATGGAGGACTTAGGTGAGGCTCAGAATTTCAGAGTAGAAATGGCAAAGCATAAGTGCTCTGAAGCCGAGGCAAGAAAGCTTGCCAAGGACAACATCTTCAGAAAAACAGTCGTCTTCGGTCTTGGTATGACAGGTCTTTTCATTGCCGACCAGATTAAGCGCCATCATCCCGATGCAGAGATTCTCTTTGTAGGAAGAAGTGCCGAAGACTGTAAAAAGGTTGTTTTCTCAAAGGAAATCGCTAAGGCTGACTACCTCTGCACTGCAGGTCTTTCTGAGGAAGAAACTGCTCAGAAGATTATGGAAAAGCTCGGCGGAAGAGCGACTATGTTTGTCGGTACAAGCGGCGCCAACGTTGAACACCGAATCGCTTTCCTGTATAAGGTACTTGGCTGTAACGGTGTTTATAACAGCTTTTCACTTGGCCCTGTTGTTTCTTATGACACTATGCCCTTCGGCTTTGAAAATCATCTCATCTTTGCTTCAATAAACTTCCGTCAGGAGCATATGGAGAAGGCTATCGATGTTCTCGTTGACAGCAGATATGATGAGGTTGTTGAGCTGATAGACAAAGAGGAGTTCATCAGCGATCCTCTTGATGCTTATGAAAATAAAATATTCTGTAAGGGTGCTCCCCTTAAAACGGGTGTAATCTGGAATAAGGAATTTATAGAGGAGGATAAATAAAATGAAAGCTATAGTAATCCCCAACCCCAATGAAATAGAAATAAGAGAGGTACCTATGCCTGAGGTCAGGGAGGGTGAAGCCCTTCTCAAGGTTAAGTATGTAGGTATATGTGGCGCTGACGTAGCATCCTTTACAGGTAATCAGCCCTTCACTACATATCCCCGTATCCCCGGTCACGAGTTTTCAGCTGAGATAGTATCTATCCCCGAAAATGACAAGGGTCTTAAGGTGGGTGATATCGTTACCTGCAATCCCTATTTCAACTGTGAGGAGTGCTATTCCTGCAAGAGAGGCTTTGTAAACTGCTGTACTGATAATCAGACTATGGGAGTTCAGCGTGACGGTGCTTTCTGTGAATACATTGCTATGCCCGTTGAACGTATCTATGAGGGTAAAGGTCTTTCAGCTCAGGAACTGGCTCTCATCGAGCCCTTCTCAATTTCTCAGCATGCTGTGTCACGTGCCGAAATCAAGCCTACAGATAACGTACTTGTAATCGGTGCAGGCCCTATCGGTCTTTTCGCTCTTCTTGCAGCAAAGCAGAAGTGTAATAAAATTGTTGTTGCTGACATTCTTGACAACAGACTTTCACTTGCGGCAGAGTACGGAGCAGATGCCGTTGTCAACACCAGAGAAAAATCCCTTGAGGAATTCACAGCTGAATTCACAGACGGCAACGGCTTTGACGTTTGCATTGAGGCCTGCGGTGCACCTGAAACCTTCCTTGGCTGTATTGATAATGCAGCTTTCGCGGCTAACATCATTCTTATCGGTAACGGCAAGCGTGAGACTACCTTCAATCACTCAGTTCTTCTCAAGAAGGAGCTCAACGTTCACGGCAGCAGAAATGCTCTCAAAGATGACTTCATCAACAATATTGACCTCGTTGCAACAGGTAAGGCTGACGTTATGAAAATGGTAAGCGGTATCTATGATATGGCTGATGCACTTGATGCCTTCAAGGCTCTTTCAAACAATGACGGCACTCTTGCAAAACTTCTTATAAAGATAGGTGACTGATATGACAGAGAGAATTATTCAGTTTGGCGAAGGCAATTTTCTTCGCGGCTTCGTTGATTATTTTATTGATGCTTTAAACAAAAAAGGCCTTTATGACGGCAAGGTTGTAGTGGTACAGCCTATAGAAACAGGTATGGTTGAGGGTCTTAAAGCTCAGGATTACAAATATAATCTCTTCCTGAGAGGCGTTGTCGACGGCGAGGTTGTGCAGGAGCATAACCTTATCGGTTCAATTGCAAGAGGCCTCAGTCCCTATGCAGATTTTGACGGCTATATGGCTCTTGCCGACAATCCCGACTTCAGATTCGTTATTTCCAACACTACAGAAGCAGGTATCGCTTTCGATGACACCTGCAAACCTGACGATAAGCCCTGTAAGTCATTCCCCGGGAAGCTAACTCAGCTTCTCTATAAGCGCTATAAAAACGGTATGGACGGCTTCGTGCATCTTGCCTGTGAGCTTATCGACAACAACGGTGACGAGCTTAAGAAGTGTGTCCTCAGGTACGCTGAGCTCTGGGATCTTGAAGAGGATTTCGTAAAATGGATAAACGAGAAAAACGCCTTCGTCAACACTCTCGTTGACAGAATCGTTACAGGCTACCCCGGTGTTGAAGAGGCAAAGAAGCTTGCCGACGGCGACAATTTCGTGGACACTGCCGAAATATTCCACCTCTGGGTAATCGAGGGCAACTACGAGGATGAGCTTCCTCTTAAAAAGGCAGGCTTCAATGTTGTATGGACAGACGATGCAAAGCCCTATAAAAAAATCAAGGTAAGAATACTCAACGGCTCACATACCTCTCTCGTTGCAGGCGCTATCCTTTCAGGCATTGAAACAGTAGGCGATGCAATGGCAGATGAAACTGCTTCTGCCTTCCTTCAGAAGTGTATGAAAGAGGAGATTCTCCCCACTATCGGTGAGAATGATGAAAGCATCAGCTTTGCAAACAGCGTACTCGACCGTTTCAGAAACCCGTTTATAAAGCATAAGTGGCGTTCAATCGTGCTCAACTGTGTCAGCAAGTTTGCCGTACGTGACCTTCCGACACTCCTTGAGTATAAAGAAAAGTTCGGCTCATATCCCAAGTGTCTTACAATGGCACTTGCCTACCTCATTTACTTCTATAAGAATGATACTCCCGACGATGCTGCTGATGCCACTGAAAAAATGCAGTCAGGCACCATCCCTGAGATTCTCTCTGACAAGAGCTTATGGCAGGCTGACCTTACAGATATGACAGAGCTTGTAACAGCATACTACAGTAAAATCGAAGAACTCGGTGCAAAGGAAGCAATGAAATGGATTGTATCACAATAAATGAAAAGGATAATGTCTGTGTAAACCTTGAAACAGGTCACAAAATTGCAATATGTGATATTAAAAAAGGCGCAGACGTTATTAAATACGGTTATCCTATAGGCCATGCCACCGAGGATATAAAAACAGGGGATAGCGTTCATTCTCATAATA
>JAZQUF010000146.1:0-21261 GCA_045631165.1 Acutalibacteraceae bacterium | reverse complement strand
CCACCGATAATAGCGATTGATGCAGCTTCTTCAGGTGCGAAGCCTAAGAGAATAGCAATTACAAATGCAACATAGATACCCAGCTGAGCAGCAGCACCTAAAAGAAGTGACATGGGATTTGAAAGAAGGGGGCCGAAGTCGGTCATACAACCGATGCCCAGGAAGATGATACAGGGGAAGATACTGGACTTAACACCTGCGTATATAAGTCTGAGTACACCACTGTCATACCAATGAGCGCCTTCGATTATGTTTGTGGTATCCATAAGACCTGTGGGGTCATCCATAAGGCCTGCACCGGGAAGGTTAGCAAGAAGAATACCGAATGCGATGGGCACGAGAAGAAGAGGCTCGCACTTTTTAGCGATTGCGAAATAGAGAAGCACAAATGACACGAGAATCATTACAAGATTCTGCCAGAGGAATGTGCCGTCTGCAAAAAGCGCTGCAAAGCCTGATGATTCCCATAAGCCCACAAGGACGTCTTTAATCATATCCATAGAGAAAATCTCCTTTTCAATTTAGTTTAAAGTTTTTGGGAATCAAAGTACTGCGAGTACATCGTCAGTATTTACTGTTGAGCCTTTGCTTACAAGAAGCTGCTTGATTGTACCGTCACAGGGAGCAACGATATCATTTTCCATTTTCATAGCTTCAAGCACCATAAGTACATCACCTGTCTTAACAGCCTGACCAACGCTGACGTTTACGCTGAGAATTGTGCCGGGCATAGGTGAAGGTACCTTTGTGCCGTCGCCTGCAACTGCAGGTGCAGCTGCGGGAGCTGCAGCAGGAGCCGCTACGGGTGCTGCCACGGGAGCAGGAGCTGCTGCTGCATCTGTAACATTAAGAAGCACAGCGTCGCACTCTGTAACTTCAACTTCGTAATTTTTGCCGTTTAATGTAACTACATATTTCATTATTTTTCATCCTCCACAAGTTTGATTGACTTGAAGCTAAGTCTGTTAAGGGGAATACCGCTCTTGTCTGAAACGATTGCCATAATAATTGCGGCTGTTTTTTCGTCGGTGTTAACTAATTCAAGCTCACCCTGATTCATGCCTGCAGGCATTGGTACGCCGGCAGGTGCTGCTGTAACGGGAGCGGTTGCTGCAGCGGGAGCTTTTTTGCTTGCTGCGCCTTCAATTGCTCTGATAACCTTTGAAACAAGGATAATGAGCACAGCAATAATTGCAAGAATAATCATAACAGTAGTAATACCGATAGCAGAAGTTGCAAGAGCGTCGGTAAGGGGCATTTTAATATTAGCAAACATATATCTTTACCTCCTTATACTTCTCTGATGGTGTATTTGAAGGTGTTTCTTGCTTTTTCCTCACGCTTGTCAAAGAATGCTTCAGCCTGAGTGGGGAATGCAATATATGAAAGAACATCTTCTTCGCTCTTTGCCTTGTCACCGATTTCAGCCTTTGCCTTTTCCATATAAGGCTCAAGTGTATCTGCAAAACGGCAGGTTACGGGTTTCTCGTCACCGAGAATCTTTTTAGCAAGCTCTGCATTTACTTCGCGGGGAGGCTTGCCGTAGAAACCGAAGAAATAGTTCTTGTTTTCCTTTGAGATGTTCTTATATCTTTCGCCTGCGAGAACGTTTGATGTTGCCTGAACACCAACCATCTGGCTAAGGGGAGTTACGAGAGGAGGATAACCTAAATCTTCTCTTACTCTGGGCACTTCGAGGAGCACTTCTTCAAACTTGTCAAGCTTGCCTGCAGCTGTGAGCTGAGCAACAAGGTTTGAAAGCATACCGCCGGGTACCTGATAAAGAAGTGCATCTGTATCTGTTGCAAGAACAACGGGATTAAGAAGACCGCTTTCGAGTACCTTTGCTCTGATGGGCTTGAAGAAATCGTTGATTTTCTTGAGTGACTCCATCTTGACATCAATCTCATAGCCCTGCTGACCGAGAGCATAAACAAGAGTTTCTGTGGGAGGCTGTGATGTGCCGCCTGAGAAGCATGAAATAGCTGTATCGATTACGTCAGCTCCTGCTTCAACTGCCTTCTGAAGTGTGAGAGCACCGAGACCTGTTGTTGAATGTGTATGAACAACAACGGGCAGTTTAACCTCAGCCTTGATAGCCTTTACAAGGTCATAAGCTTCCTGGGGACCCATAATACCTGCCATATCCTTGATACAGATTGACATAACACCCATTTTTTCCATATCCTTTGCAATAGCCACATAGTTTTCAAGTGAGTGGATAGGTGAAAGTGTGTAGCAGATAGTACCTGAAGGATGTGCACCGCATTTGAGTGTTTCATCAACTGCAACCTCAATATTGCGAAGGTCGTTGAGAGCGTCGAAAATACGGATAATATCAATACCGTTTTCAACTGATTTTCTGATGAATGCTCTTACAACATCATCAGGATAGTGCTTGTAGCCTAAGAGGTTCTGACCTCTGAGAAGCATCTGAAGCTTTGTATTTGGACAAGCCTTACGGATTTTTCTGAGTCTTTCCCATGGATCTTCATTAAGATAACGAAGACATGTGTCAAAGGTTGCACCGCCCCAACACTCAAGTGAATAATAGCCTGCTTTATCAAGCTCACCGAGAATAGGTTCAAAATCCGAGAAAGGCATTCTGGTTGCGATAAGTGACTGATTGGCGTCACGGAGAATGGTTTCTGTAAATTGTACTTTCAAATTATCACCCCATATATTATTTAAAAAGTCTGAATATAATCAAAAACTTTCCGCTATCTTATATCATACACAAAAATAAAATTTATTTCAAGGCATTTTCATTTTTTTTCGATAATCTTTAGTAGTTTGCTCAACTTTATATGCGAAAGTATTTCTTTTTTACAGAAAATATTACCATGTCCGGCGAAAAAACGCATAGGGTTTGACATAGACTGATACAAGTGATAAAATATTACCTGAACACAGTAACAGGAGTTTCGTTTATGAAAAAGGAAAACAAAAATATTAAAAGATACTTAAGCTGTGCCCTGACACCAAAAGCTGTGAGCATATTACTGTTGTTTTCTTCTATAGTAACAATCCTTGCTTTTGCAGTGGCATATAATGAGCACTGTAAAATTGTTGTTTTATCTCAGAAATATGATGAAGCAATAATGAAAATAAATAACTGCGAAGCTCTCTTGGACTCGGTGGTGAAGCAGATTGAGAAGACCACTTACAGCGAAGTAACAGAAAATACTCCGTCGGAGGAATCAACTGTACCAACAGAAACAACAACTCTTTGTGATAATCAGACATCAACCAATACCGAAAGCGGTATATCGGCATCAGGGAATAAGACTGAAGCATCTCAGCCTGTAACAACGGAAAACAATGCTGAAAAAACGTCGTCTGCAGTAAATTCAGATACTTCAGGCCCGTATTTTGTAACTCAGAGCGGTAATAAATATCACATAGCTTCATGCTCATATCTCAGTAAATCAAAAATTGCAATTACAATGGACAGAATCAGAGCCGGCGGATATTCACCCTGCTCGAGATGTATTAAATAAAATTATTAATTTCGGGTAAAGTTCGTCTGATAAGAGCTATTTATTCCGCAGAATTTATCTTTTCTCTATTAAGAAAACAACCCATCCACCCCAAAAATAACGGTGGATGGATTTATTTTTTTAGTTGTGAAAATTTATAATTACTCATTCACAATTTATCTTGTGAGCATTCCTCCGTCGGCATATAAAAGCAGCAGAATATCTCTTTCTTCACCTGTTGTCTTGTCAATATACACAAGTACCTCCTGACCTTTTTTGTCCTTGCATCTGAATTCATAGCAATATGCCTCTTTTCCCGTATCTAGGGGAATAAAAACAGATTTATCAGATAAGATTTTAAGATTGTTGTCAACTGTTTTTCGCGCTTCTTCCGGAGTGATTTTTTCTTCGGGAAGCTCTCTTTTACTATGATTCATAAGGTAACCTCTTGCATCTACGGAAAGGATTTCACCGTTATCCAATGCAACACTGACTTTTATAAGGTCACTGTAGTACACAACACCATCGCTGATATATGCAAAATTAACGGTGCACACTCCATCATAAAGTGAATAGTAGCTTTCTTTCAGTGACTCGTACCCGATATCTGAGAGAAATTTTTTTGCTCTTTTTACGCCCTCTTCACTGCTGATAGTTTCGCCTCCCGTATCCCTTGGATTTATCATATAGCAAAGCTTTCCGCCTTTTTTTGTTACAGCAATTCCCACATCTCCCTTACTGAAACAGTAAAGCTCTATCCGTGAGTTAACATCTGCTTCTTCTCTGAGACTTCCCGGTGTTGTACCAATAAATTCTGCGGCAATTTTCTTCGCTTCTTCTCTTGTGATTTCGTCAAGACTTTTCAACATTTTTCCGCCCTCTTTGTTAAGAACACTATCAGCAAAAGGTCCGTCATAAATAAGTGTGGGATAGTCTGCTAAATTCTGCTCGATGTCAGTCATAGACTGTGAAAAACTAATTGGTGACTCTGCTGAAGAGAGTGAAAGAGTACTGTTTTTTTCCTGCTGAACTATGCTACCGTCAAAGCTACCATTTCTTATTTCTCCTAAGCTTTTGCTCAGACTCTGAGCGTACTCAAGAAGTGCAGCCAGACTTTCCTTCTGCTTTGCAGTAAGTGAGAGCTTGTCCTGATTTTTTACCGCAGAAAGAGTGAACGCACCTATTTGTGACAGAAATTTATATACCTCTTCAGTTATGATATTTTTATTCGTCAGCTGACTCAGAGATATCTTTGCACAAGAGGCTTCACGTGTAAGGTCGTTTCCTATATCCGAAAGCATTTTACCCGTTGAACAGTAGGTTCCTTTCTGCAGACTGACAGTTATGTTGTCAAGACTCTCACAAAGCTCATTCAATGCCCTCTCATAGGCTATTTCTGTAACAAATTTATATTTCCTTGCCCTGTCCGCATACACGACAGTACTTACCGTAAACACTATACAAGCAATGCTCAAAAAGCTTATTGCCCTGATAAAATATTTTTTCTGTCTCAAATTCATATGCATTTCCCCTTTTTATGTTGTTTTACTAAAAATAGATAAAATTATTTTACGAAGTATTCACAAAAATATCCCTAATTTTTTATCTGATTCATTGCATAAATTGCTTATTTATAGTATAATAAATGGTAATTATTATGAGGAGGTATGCCCATTGACAGCTTATCTTGATAACAGCGCAACAACCAAGCCCTGTAAAGGCGCCCGAGAAAATATGATAAAGGCAATAGATGATTGTTGGGGGAATCCCTCTTCTCTCCACACAAAGGGTATTGAAGCAGATATGCTTCTGCTGGAAAGCAGACGTGCACTTGCCAAGATTCTTTCTGCTGATGAAAAGGAAATATATTTTACAAGCGGTGGCACGGAAAGCAACAACATTGCCATTTTTGGTGCTGCGTATGCAGGAAGAAGAAAAGGCAATAAAATCATTACCTCGGCAATCGAACACCCGAGTGTACACAAGTGCTTTGATAAGCTCGAAAGCGAGGGCTTTGAGGTCATTAAAATTCCCGTGGACTCAAAAGGTCTTATTGATTCAGCTGTGCTTGAAAAAGAGGTTGACGAAAAAACAATCCTTGTAAGCATTATGGCTGTAAATAACGAGGTCGGTACCGTTGAGCCCGTAGAGGAAATTAAAAATATCGTTAAACGCAAAATCTCACCTGCGCTTATACATGTAGATGCAGTACAGGCTTTCGGCAAGGTACCCATAAATGTAAAAAAGCTCGGCGCTGACCTTTTAAGCGTCTCATCACATAAAATTCACGGACCGAAAGGCGTAGGTGCTTTGTTTATCAGAAACGGCACTAAGCTTTCACCTAGAGCTTTCGGCGGCGGTCAGGAAAAGGATATCCGACCCGGCACAGAGCCCATGCCGGCTATTGCAGGCTTTTGCGGCGCCGTAGAAGAGCTTAAGGTAAAAGAAAGTCTCGGAAAAATAACAAAGCTCAGAGATGATTTCGTAGAAGATCTCCGCAGACTTGACGGTGTGACAATCAACAGCCCTGACAACGCTCTTCCCTATATCGTTAACATTTCACTTGAGGGTCTTCGCTCAGAAACAGTTCTCAACCTGCTCTCAGGTATGGGAATATATGTCTCCTCAGGCTCTGCCTGTGCAAAGGGACACAAGAGCCATGTACTCACAGCTATGGGACTCGACAATAACATCATCGACTCCTCCCTTCGTATAAGCCTCTCCAGATTTACAACAAAAGAAGAGCTTGATTACTTTATCGAGGGGATAAAAAAAGCAATGTCCACAATTATGAAGAGGTAAAAAAATGAAAGAAGTATTACTTGTAAAAAACGGAGAGCTTGCCCTTAAGGGTCTCAACAGAAGCACCTTTGAGGATATACTCGTTAAAAATATGAAAAGACGACTGATGAACAATGTAGGCAAATTCCGCTTCACAAAATCACAGTCAACTATTATCGCTGAACCAAGCGATGAAGATATCGACTTCGAGGAAGCAGTTGAAACTCTGAAAAAAGTTTTCGGTATCGCTGCTTTTTCAAGAGCTGCAGTAACCGAAAAAGATATTGAGCTTATCAAAGCAGTAGCTCTCGACTATCTTGGTGATGACCTGAGAAGCGTTAAAACTTTCAAGGTCAATGCTAAAAGAAGCGACAAGCGCTTCCCAATGACTTCACCTGAAATCTGCCGTGAGGTCGGTGCCCATCTTCTCAGAAATATCAAAACTCTCAGCGTTGATGTTCACAACCCTGACATTATCGTAACCGTTGAAGTAAGAGACAACAATGTCTTTATCCACGGTAATCAGATAAAAGGTGCCGGCGGTATGCCTGTCGGCTCAGCAGGCAGAGTTGCACTTCTCATTTCAGGCGGTATCGACTCTCCTGTTGCAGGCTATATGATGTCGAAGAGAGGTCTTCAGCTTACAGCAATTCACTTTGCTGCTCCTCCTTACACAAGCCAGAGAGCTGAAATGAAAGTGCGCGACCTTGCTTCAATCGTAGCAAAGTATTCAGGCAGAATAAACTTTGCAGTTGTCAACTTCACTGAAATTCAGGAAACAATAAAAGATAAATGCCCTGAGGATCTTTTCACCATCATTATGAGAAGACTTATGATGAAAATTGCTGTAAGACTCGCAGAAAGAGACTCATGCGGTGCTCTTGTAACAGGTGAAAGTCTCGGTCAGGTTGCTTCCCAGACCTTAGGTGCTATTGCATGCACGGATGCAGCAGTAAATATGCCGGTATTCCGTCCCCTTATAGGTATGGACAAGGATGAAATAATAATTATCTCAAGAAAAATCGGCGCTTTCGAAACATCTATTCTTCCCTATGAGGACTGCTGCACTGTTTTCACTCCCAGGCATCCCAAAACAAGACCCACTATCGAACAGATTATCGAAGCCGAAAGCGCAGTGGAATGGGATGAAATGATCGAAAGGGCCATCGAGGGCGTAAAATACGAATCCGTAGATTGATTTTTACTTTTGAAAGAGGTCAGGTTTATGAACTGTGAACTTATCAGCGTCGGCACAGAAATCCTTTTAGGTGATATACTCAATACAAATGTGCAATATCTTTCAAAGTCTCTTGCCGCTATCGGTATCGGCGTAACCCATCACTGCACTGTCGGTGATAACAAGGAGAGACTTCTTGACGCTCTGGACACCGCATTCAGAAGATGTGACACTGTTATTCTTACAGGAGGCCTCGGTCCTACACCCGACGACCTTACAAAAGAGACCTGCGCAGAATATTTCGGCAAAGAGCTTTACCTTGACGACAGTCTACTTAAAGAAATTGAAAGCTACTTCTGTTCGAAGAATATTCAGATGCCTGAAAGCAATAAAAAACAGGCTCTTGTTCCGGAGGGCAGTATTGTCCTTGAAAATCATAACGGTACCGCACCGGGCTTCATTATGGAAAAAGACAGCAAAATAATTGTTATTCTCCCGGGCCCACCAAAAGAAATGATTCCTATGTACCGTGAAAGTGTGGAACCTTATTTCAGAAAGTTTACTAATGAGGTTATCCTCTCAAAAAATATACGCACCTTCGGTATAGGTGAAAGTGCTATGTCCGAAAAGGTAGAAGATCTTCTTATGGGCAGTAATCCGACCGTCGCTCCCTATGCAAAAAGTGGCGAGGCTCTTTTACGAGTCACTGCCAAAGCAGAAAACAAAGAAGAAGCAGAAAAGCTTATGACACCCGTTATAAATGAAATTAAAAAGCGTCTCGGCGATTACATTTACGGAACAGACATAAACAGTATCGAAGAAGCCGTTGCAAAGCTTCTGATTGATAAAAAACAAACCGTTGCCTTTGCAGAAAGCTGCACAGGCGGACTTTGCGCCAAGAGACTCACAGATATTTCAGGTGCCTCGGAAATCTTCCACTGCGGTGTTGTTTCTTATTCCAACGAAATCAAGCATAAGGTTTTAGGAGTAAAAGAAGAAACTCTTGAAAAGTACACTGCCGTAAGTGAAGAGTGTGCAAAAGAAATGGCACAGGGCGTAAGACTCCTGGCTGATGCTACTTACGGTGTAAGCATTACAGGATATGCGGGACCCGGTGATGGCGATGAAGTCGGTACCATCTATATAGCCGTCGCAAGTGAAAAAGATATCCGCATAAAAAAGCTTCAGACAGGTCACAGAGGCACCTCCTGCCGTGATTATAACCGTCTCGTTGCTTCATCCAACGCTTTTAATGAACTCAGATTGATGATTATCTCCGGGTAAACAGCCCGATTAATAATACACAAAGGAAAATGAATATGAAAAATATTTTTGAAGACGATGTTTTACCTTCAAGTGCAGAGAAACCTCCTGTACTGAAGAGTAACGTAAACAGAAATATGCCTGCCCGACCAAAACGTCAGGTTACTCCGACACCTAAGCAACAGGAACGTCAGGCCATACAACAAGGTTATATACCTGTGCCGCCTCAGGGGCAGCCTATACCTCAGATGCAGCCTGTTCCTCAGGGACAGCAACCAATATATCAGTATATCCCTGTAAATCCGCAGTATCCGGTACAGCCTCAATCTTTTCCCCAGCAGAGTGTCGCCTATTATCCTGTATTTGATCAGGGCAATCAGCAACCGGTATATCCTCAGCAGATACCCGTTCAGTATGTACCCTATGGCACTTATCCTCAGCCCCCTCAGCAGGATGCTCCGAAAGGAGAATACAATCCCGGCACACGTGTGCTCTTTCAGAGCCCCGACTTTGAAAATAAGGATGGCTCTTCCTTTACTGATAATGTAGGTGCAAATTTTGCAGACTCTGTTAAATCAGCTGCATATTCAAAAGAAGCAGTAAGTGACGACGATTCTCAAGATGAAAATAACGTTGACTTTGAAGAGGTTTCTCTCGATTTTTTGAAGCGCTCCGAAATTAAAAAGCCCACTGTTATCAAGGCCGAGTCTCCTTCAGAAGAGATTACCTCTGCCGACAGTAATAAAGGCGATATCAGCTTTGCAGCATATAATGCAGTTAAGCCCTCTCTTGAGGTAGAAGATTTCGAACAGGATTTACCGCCTTATGAAGAAGATGCCAACGAAGAAGATGATAACGAAGCAGATGTCAGTGAAAAGAAGGCTCTTCCGAAATCTGAAATCATAAGAAGAGTTGTTCTCGCAATCGCTATTGTTGCTATCGTTATTTCTGCAGGTATGCTTATAAATGAGTGGCGCCTTTCAAGAGAAAACGATGAAGTAATGGAAGAAGCAGGCGAGCTCATTCTTACAGAGTCCTCAAAGGATGATGAGGAGGATCAGACAACAAAGCCTATGAGCAGCGAAGAACAGTGGCAGAAGATAAAGAAAGATTATCCTGACGTTCTTTTCCCTGCAACAATTCAGCTTAAATATGCAAAGCTTTACGGTGAAAATCAGGACTTCATCGGCTATATCTCTGCCGATGGTATTGGTCTTAACCTTCCTGTTGTTCAGACAACAGACAACGAAAAATATCTCAACAAAAACTTCTATGGCAAGAGTACAAAATACGGATGTCCTTTTGTTTCTTACCGTAACAGAATAACCTCAACATCCCTTGACCTTAATACGGTTATTTTCGGTCACCATATGAACAACGGCACAATTTTCGGTGCTCTTGACAAATATAAAACCATAAGCGGATATAAGAAAGCTCCCGTAATTTCCTTCAATACTCTCTATAATGACTATCAGTGGAAGGTTTTTGCTGTAATTATCACAAACGGTAATTCCACAGGCGATAACAATTATCTTTTCCCATACGATTTCACAACACTGAGCTCTCAGGCAAAATTCTCATCTTATCTCAACGAGCTGGCTCAGCGCTCACTTTATGATACAGGCGTAGATGTGCTTCCGACAGATAAAATTCTTACTCTTTCAACCTGCTCACATGAGTTCGAGGACGCAAGACTCGTTGTTGTTGCAAGACTTGTAAGACCCGGAGAAAGCACATCAGTAGATACATCTAAGGCAGTTTCCAATTCAAAGCCCAGATATCCTCAGGCCTATTACAACAAAAAAGGAATAACCAATCCATATAAAAATGCAAGCCGGTGGTTTGCCAACTAAAAGGAGGTTAAAAAAATGATGAAACTGTTTATCCTGGAAAATCTTTCCGCGTTTTCATCAGATACCGTTTATAAAATTTGCCTTTCTCTCGAAGAAAAGGGGCTTCAGGAAGAAAATATCGAAAGATTTGACAGCTATGATGCAATGTTTGAAGCTGCCGCTTCTTCTCTCGAGGATGCAGACCACATAATTATTGCAGCTGAAAATGAAGATTTCCTGAGCGTTAAAAGCGCACTGATTCCCTATTTATCTCTTCAGGGTGCACAGAACTCCTCTGTTGCAGAAGCTATTGCCAAAAACACTGACGGTGATTTTGGCAGCATTGATATGGAAGGTCACTGCCTTTCTCCTATCGGTGCCATAAGCCTTTTAAGCGGTGACGGACTTTACAGCGGCTTCTCCACCCTTGTTTCAGGCGGCAGACTAACTTGCCTGCCTCTTGATTTCACGAGAGTTGACTCTATAATCAACAGTCTGATAGATCAGATTATATCAAGAGAAGAATCCCTTGCTGAGATGGGTGTTGAGGGCGGAATTCTTATGCCCGATTACGACCTTATCCCTACAGTCTCAGATATGGTCAATGTCTTATATGACAATGAAAAAACTCTTGCTCTCTCCACTAGTGAAGCAACTATGTGGATATACAACCTCTATGATAAGGTTGACTATCTTACCGATACAATAAAGTTCGCCGATATTGAAGGCGTTAACGATGATATTTCCGAAAATGAATCAGCTGCAGTTATCGCCAAAGCAAGAGATGCTATGATGAGTGTCGGTGCGGATTTCGGCGGAGCTATATCTGAAGTTTTTTCTTCCTACAATGAAGACGGAAACATAGTTTATTATGCCTTTGCAGCAGTCGTTGACTCCCAGACAGCAGGGGCAAAGAAAATTAACATAAGCGATCCCGGAAATCTTTCAATAATTCTTCCTCACGCTGTCACCTTGCTTTCTGATATGGTTTGTAAAAAGCTTCGTTCAAAAAAGAAAAAGCTTCCGACAGAGGAAAATTCCCCAGCTGAAAAGAAAGAACCGATCGTTATTACCCCAAAAATGATAGGTATTGTTGCCGCTCTTCTTCTTGTTATCATTATACCCATCGTTCTGGTATTCAATATGATAGGTGGAGATGAACCTGAAACTAGTACAACTCTTCCACCGCCAACCATTACCACTACTGAACCATCCACAACTATAGATCCCTTCGGATTAACACCGACTGTTTCCAATAATGAAACAGGTGCAACTGATGTTTCTGCTTCCTCTACAGCAGCTCCTCAGCCTTCAACAAGCGGCATCTTTACATTCTATGTATTCGGCTATGGTCATGGTGTAGGTATGAGCCAGACAGGTGCAAACTACCTTGCAAATCAAGGATGGACCTGGGCAGAAATTCTTTCACATTATTACTATGACCCCAATACTTCAATAGTTCAGGGTGATGTTTACCCCGATGAAATAACCTATGCGGGCACTAAGTATGACACCCGAGAGTATCTGGCAAGAGCTCTTGAATCTGAAATGGGCTCATCCTTCCATACAGAAGCTCTTAAAGCTCAGTGTGTAGCCATATACACCTTTGCAAAGCATAATAAATACAGACTCGATGCCGATGCTACTGCATTCACTGCAACAAGCCCCTCTGCAGTTGTATACAACATTGTTGATGAGGTTATGAGAAACGGATTCTATATTTCAAACGGTGACGGTGCGGCTCTTACACCCTTCCATGCCATGAGTGCCGGTAAAACAACCTCTTACTACAATGTATGGGGCAAAACCTCAGAAACTCATGTTTCTTATCTTGCAGGCGGAAGAAAGAGCTACGGTGACTATCTCCATGATGAATTCAAGTCTGTATACACAATCACAAGTGCTGACCTAAAAAAGCTCATTGAGTCCAATGATGACCTTAAGGTTAATCTCTCAGGTGACCCCTCAACCTGGCTCACCATCCTTACTCATGACCAGGCCGTACGCGACGATATAGGCTATGTTTCAACTATCAGCGTCGGCGGTATGGTGCTCACCGGAAATGATTTCAGAATCAAGGTTATGGAAGGACGCATACGTTCACACTGCTTTGCTCTGCAGTATACACCCGTATAATAAGAGTGAAAACAATCAAGTCTTGACAATATACTGTTAAAAGAGTATACTTTTCATTAAGTAAATAAATTTAATTTATTATAAAGGAGTTATCTACTATGGCATTAGTAACAACAAAAAAGATGTTTGAAGATGCATATAAGGGTGGCTATGCTATCGGTGCATTCAACGTAAACAACATGGAAATTATCCAGGGTATCACAAGAGCTGCCAAGAAGCACAATTCACCCGTAATCCTTCAGGTTTCAGCAGGCGCAAGAAAGTACGCTTCACACGGCTATCTTGTAGCTATGGTTAAGGCTGCTGCTGAAGAAACAGGTCTCCCCATCGCTCTTCACCTCGACCACGGTCCTGACTTCGAAACATGTAAGTCATGCATCGATGGTGGCTTCACTTCAGTTATGATCGACGGTTCACACCTTGACTACGAAGAGAACGTTGCTCTTACAAAGAAGGTTGTTGACTACGCGCACGCACACGGCGTTGTTGTTGAAGGCGAACTTGGTCAGCTTGCAGGCATCGAAGATGATGTTAACGTAAGCGAAGAAGATGCAAACTTCACAGATCCTGCTCAGGTTTACGATTTCGTTACAAGAACAGGTGTTGACTCACTTGCTATTGCTATCGGTACAAGCCATGGTGCATACAAATTCAAGCCCGGTCAGAAGCCTCAGCTTCGTTTTGACATCCTTAAGGAAGTTGAAGAAAAGCTCCCCGGTTTCCCCATCGTTCTTCACGGTGCTTCATCAGTTAACCAGGATGATGTTAAGACAATCAACGAGTTCGGCGGTGAAATGCCCGATGCTATCGGTATACCCGAAGAAATGCTTCGTGAAGCTGCATCAATGGCTGTTTGTAAGATCAATGTTGACTCAGACATCCGTATTGCTATGACAGCTGCTATCCGTAAGCACTACACTCAGAATCCCAAGCACTTCGATCCCAGACAGTACCTCACACCCGCAAGAGATGCTATCGAAGGCGTTGTTTCACACAAGATTGAAACAGTTCTCGGTTGTGCAGACAAGGCATAATTAAATCATCAGAACAGAGCGAGTAGGATAACCTGCTCGCTTTTTTATTTGAAAACATATCACTATTTTTATTAATATCCTCTGCTGACGAATTCCGGGAAATTGATGTTTTAAAAAAGAGAGGGGGCTCCGTAAAATCACCTTTGAAGGTGATTTACGCCAGTGCCTCAATGCACTGGCGCGCCGTTCACGGCGACGGAGCCCCCGTCATTGGTTTCTACATCAACTTTCTTCATAATCCCACTACATTCAACCATCTTATTATAAAAGTGCTGTTATTTCTTAAGTAATGACATTATAAGCATATTTTTTACTGCAAAAATCAAATATTTTCTTTTACTTCAATAGTTCAACTAATTTCGACACACAAGATATGGTATAACTTAATCATAATGAAACACAAGAAAGGAAATAATATAATGAATAGAATTTATAATGAAATTGCTCAGAAATTTGATACCAACCCTTCAGAAGTAGAGAGAGAAATAAAAAACGCCTTGATTATGGCAAGAAAAAATCCCTCACCTACGGCAAGAGCCTTCTGGGGAGAGATAGATGAAAATGCAGATATTGAAGAAGTTATCGGTCATATTATTTCAAGGATAGCTTTGGTTGTGTGAGAAATTTTTAATATTCAGTATAAGCTTCAGTGATAAAAAGATTTTAAAAAAATAATATGAAAGAATCCTGATTTGATAAATCAAATCAGGATTCTTTTGGTGACCCGAACGGGAATCGAACCCGTGTTCCCGCCGTGAAAGGGCGATGTCTTAACCGCTTGACCATCGGGCCATATATATGAAAGAGGCGGACACGTTATCACGCACTCTTTATCTTAGCTAAATTGGTAGCGGCAGTGGGACTTGAACCTACGACACTCCGGGTATGAACCGAATGCTCTAGCCAACTGAGCTATACCGCCACATAACCGCACCTCGATTGGTGCTTGGATATAATACTACAAGATTTTCAAATTGTCAAGACTTTTTTGAAATTTTTTTTATTTTTTTTGATTTTTTTATTTTCGGGTATTTTTGGCGTATTATGTCGGTTTAACCGAGCTTTATAAAAAGAATAAATTTACTATGCTTTATTGCCCTTTTATCCTTGACGGACCAGCATTACTTTTTTGAAAAAAGCAATAAAAAAACTTTAGTTATTCCTTAGTTTCTCAAAAAATTTACTCATCATCTCACTGCATTCTTTTTCCATATATCCGCCTATAATCTCAGGCTTATGGTTAAAGGGCAATGCAGTTATATCTGTCAGTGTTCCCATACATCCTGCCTTTTCATCATAGGCACCGAAAACTACTGTTTTGATACGGGAATTTATAATAGCTCCCGTACACATCGGGCAAGGCTCAAGAGTAACATACAGAGTACAATCCGTAAGATATTTGCTGTCAAGATGCCTGCAAGCACAGCTTATTGCTTCTATTTCAGCGTGTGCCAGAGAATTTTTATCCTTTTCACGCATATTTTGCCCTTTAGCGATGATTTTATTCTCATAGACTATTACAGCACCAACCGGGACATCTCCGTGTTTTTCGGCGTTTTTTGCTAAAATCAGAGCTTCGTTCATAAATTCTGAGTGTAACATAAATTTTCCTCTTTTTTTAAAGCTTAAACATTTAATCCTATATATTTTAATGTGATATAAAGCATATATCCTAAGGCTACAATCATTGCAGGATTCAAAAAGAATGCTTTTAATTTTTCGCTTTTTGATGTAAAAATATAATCATTGTAAAGATTGATATGTGCTGTTCTTGACTTTAGAAGTCTCAAAGATAAAAACCCGAAAAAAATAAAACCGTATATAACAAAAACATAAAGGTTATTCACTGTTTTCTCCGGAAGGGATTCCATTGCATAAGAAATCGCAACCGAAATAAAATTATTTGCTGCATGTATAGCAATAGCTGTCCAGATTGTACCTGTTTTAATGCAGATATATCCCAAACCAAAGCCTGCAATCAAAGCAAAGGGGGCCTGTACAAAATTTCCGTGCATAACTGCAAAAACCAAAGAAGAAACCAATATAGCAAACTTATCTCCGTATTTTCTGAGGTTTCCCATAACATATCCTCTGAGAGTAAGCTCCTCGGTTATTGCTGCAACAATAACAACTCTTATTAACGTTGTCATAACGCCGGAAAATCCTCCCGGCATAGCAATATCAGGTGAGGAAAGCTCTATACCGAACAGACTCAGAAAGACTGTTAAATATGAGGTTACAATATTTGCTGTCATACAAATACCGATACCTGCAACAATTGCCAGAATCAACGATATTGTATCAACAGGCTTACCTAAAGGTATAGGTTCCTCTGTACCGGAAATCTTTTTCATTTTTTCACCTATAAAATAATAGGGCAAAAGAAAACTTACAAGCACCAGTATTATGTCTGATGCATTCTGAAAAACTCCGTCAGATAAATAATAAGCCGTAAGTCCGAAAACATCCATAATCAGAACAATTAAATTTTGCAGAATTATCTGAGAAAGAAGAGCAAGACCTGTATATAATCCGAGAGTCTTGATTTCTCTTTTTTGCATTTCTTTTTTTATAAAATAATCGGGATCAGTATAACGATTATAGTAGTTATTCATATTCTCTCCTTGAAGTGATTAAATAAAGGCGAACATAGTTCGCCTTTATTATCAATCTTTACTGTTTTCTTTTTTTGCTGTTGTCTGGTCAGCGCTTACGCCCTCTGTACTTGAAGGAATAAAAAGAATTTTGAAGGTCATAAGCATAAGCTTAAGGTCTTCTATAATTGACTGATTAGCAACATACATAAGGTCCATCTGTACCTTATCATAAGGCGGTGTGTTATATTTTCCGTATACCTGAGCATAACCTGTAAGACCTGCTTTTACCTGAAGTCTCAATGCAAACTCGGGCATATCCTTTTCGTACTGCTTTGCAATTTCCGGTCTTTCGGGTCTGGGACCTACAAAGGACATATCACCTTTGAGAATATTGAAAAGCTGAGGAATCTCATCAAGTCTGACTTTTCTCATAAATTTGCCTATGGGAGTGATTCTGTCATCATTTTCTTTAGCCAGTCTTGCAACGCCGTCTTTTTCAGCATCCTGAATCATTGTTCTGAACTTAATAACTTCAAATTTCTTACCATCTTTTGTAAGTCTTGTCTGATGATAAAAGGGATTTCCACCGTCATAAAGTTTTACAGCAATAGCAGTAACTGCTATTACAGGCGAAGCAATTACTATAGCAATAAGAGAAAGTACAACATCCATAATGCGTTTTATTGCAAGATATACAAAACCTGTTTCACCTCTTTTACATCGGTAAACGGGTACATTCATCATCTGAATTGTTTTACCGCCTCGGATAATAGTATCCGAAATTTTAGGCTTGATATAACAGGCAATTCCTTTTGCGATACAATACTTAAGAATTTCATTTCTGTAGTCTGAGGGTACACCACACATAAACACGGCATCGAAGCCGTTTACCTTATCAAAAAGAAATTCAAGTGTTGTTTTTTCGCTGTCGTAGGTTTCTTCAACAACAAATCTTTTTTTCATACCCTTTATTCCTTTAATGGATTCGTATGATTCTTTGTTGCCGAAGATAACAATTGTCTTTTTCGCTTTATGCAGACTGAAATAAACCTTATCTGCAATATAACACCACATTGTTGCCATAATACTGCAGACTAAAAATCCTATAATAAGCGGAATGGGATTGACGAGCTTATAGCTAAGAAGTGAGAAAACCGCATAGGAGCTGCCAACAGTAAAGCCAATGGCTATAACCTGAGAAAATATCAGGTCAATAACACTCGCAATACCAACCATAAAGCCACCGTATACCTTGTTGAAAACAAGATATATCACAATAAACACTACCGTCATAAGATAGTGACCTTTTTCATAGAAGGGTAGTTTTATAATCGGGTTGTAATAAAAAAACCAAATCAAAAACATAGAACCTGTCATAAGCAGGGTAATAGCTATTTTCAAGAGATAAACTATACTTTTTTCTCGTAAATATCTTTTATTCATATCAGTTGTAATCCTTTTGATTTTACATATATTCTGAATTCTGAACCTTAATACAAATATAAATTATATAAATTCGTCATTATAATAGCACAAAAGATCTGAACTGTAAAGCATAATTATTTTTTACTACCTGTTTTGCAATATTCCTTAATGCAGCATTTCTGACATTGTGGCCGTCTTGCAATACACACTGCTCTGCCGTGAATCACCATTCTGTGACAGAAATCATTACTTTTATCACCGGCAATAATTTTTTTAAGCTCAAGTTCTACTTTTTTCGGGTCTTTGGTTTCTACAAGACCAAAGAGATTTGTAATTCTGATAAGATGCGTATCTGCAACAATTGCAGGCTGTTTATAAACGTCACCCATAATAAGATTTGCAGTTTTTCTGCCTACACCGGGAAGTGATGTGAGTTTTTCTATTGTGTCCGGTACTCTGCCGTCGAAAACATCTCTTATCATAATTGCCATTTCTTTTATATCTTTTGCTTTTGTCTTATAAAATCCACAAGAAAATATAAGCTTTTCTATATCTTCAACCTCAGCATTACAAAAGCTTTCAAGGTCATGATATTTTTCAAACAAAGCAGGTGTAACCTTATTGACTCTTTCGTCGGTACACTGAGCAGAAAGGCGAACGGCAATAATTAACTGCAAAGGATCATCATACTGTAAAGAGCATAAAGCCTCGGTATATTCTTTTTCAAGTGCTTCAACACAAAGAGTTGCACGCTGTTTTTTTGTCATACTATCATTCCTTATCTTTAAAAAAATCTGAATTTCTTCTCCAATGGAAGAGATATTGTTGAGCTATTCCCTCTATGTTTTTACAGCAATCCGGTAAACCGGCAGGGTACATTTCAGACATAATTTTTTTCACCCATACATCAATAGGAAACGCTTCCATCCTTCCAAAGCCGTAAAGCAAGGTACACTCTGCAACCTTTGCTCCTACACCCTTGATTTTCATAAGCTCTTTACGGGCTTCTTCTATAGACATTTCTTTTATTTTTTCAAGATCAATTTCACCACTGCAGAGCTTCTGTACAGCATCAACAATATATTTGTTTCTGAAGCCTGCACGAAGAGGTGAAAGATCCTCTGCGGTTATATCTTTAAGACTTTCATATGAGGGAAACGAATAATCATTTTCTCCGATTTTTTCTCCGAAAATTTCACAGAGTCGGTCTATTATTCCCATTATTCTGGGAATGTTGTTGTTCTGAGAAATTATAAATGAACACAGAGCCTCCCAGGGCTTCTGTCGGAGTATTCTTATACCGTAATATTCCTTGCAGGCTGCTTTTATATTTTCGTCAGTTGACAATATTCTGCAATAATTTTTATAGTCTGTATCTATATCAAAATATTCTTTCCATAAGGACTCAAAATCTTCTTCAGAAGTATTTCTGAAAATTATTACATTTTCTTTCTGAAATATATCCGTTACTTTACCGTCAACTATACCGTGTAAAGATCCGTCATTATTCTTTTTCCAACGGAATGCCTGACCGCAGAACACACAAAGCTCTACATCGAAGCACTCTGCATCTGTTAAAATTATATCTTTTCCTTTTTTTTCATATTTCATATTTATATCCGTCCGGGGTATTTTTTCTTTATTATAGCTTCAATTAAATTTAAAATCAACCTGCCTTATTTAAATATAAAGACTTTTCAACATATTGACATCTATTTGTTATAAAAACACTTGCAAGGAAGCAAAAAATATGATAGAATAAAAAGTGAGGTATTATGAGATAATGTTTTTTTATTTATCTCAGTTATTACTTATATATATAATAATTAATAATACTATATTAGGTGACAAAATTTTAAATTGATGTTTTAAATTTTCAAAGGAGGTAAATACAATGGATTCATTCAAAGAAATCTGGGAATTGGTTCAACAGGAACTTCAGAAAAATGTGACGGAAGTTGCCTATAACGTATGGCTTCGTCCGCTTGAGTTTGTTTCTTTCAAAAATGATACTATTTATCTTTCAATCAACGAATTTAAAAAGGGTATCGTCATTGATAAATTTTTAGGTATAATTCACTCTACCCTTGAATCTATCTTCGGATTCCATGTAAATGTAGATTTTGTAGTACCAGATGAACAGAAGAAGGTTCTTTCGGCAGATGGTGAAAATAAAGAAAACACCAGTGACGAATATGACTATACCTTCAACAATTTTATCACCGGTCCTTCAAATAAATTTGCATACGCTGCAGCTATGAATGTTGCAAGCAATCCGGGAAAAACATATAATCCTCTTTTTATATACGGACATTCCGGTCTTGGTAAAACTCACCTTCTTATGGCTATAATGGATGAAATTAAAAATAATAATCCTGATGCCGATATTATATATACAAGCGCTGAACATTTCACAAATGACCTTGTACATCATATCGGTAAGCATAATACCCATGTTTTCCATGAAAAATACAGAAGCTGTGATGTCCTTCTCGTTGATGACGTTCAGTTTATCTCACGAGGCGATCAGGTACAGGAGGAATTCTTCCATACGTTCAACGCTCTTACATCAAACGGCTCTCAGATTGTTCTTACCTCTGACCGTCCTCCCAAGGAAATGATGACTCTCGAGGAAAGACTTCGTACCAGATTTGAAATGGGTCTTATTGCTGACATTCAGCCTCCTACACTTGAGACAAGAATGGCAATTGTTAAAAAGAAAGCTCTTGACCATGAAATCGAGCTTTCCGATGATGTTATAAAATTTATTGCAGACAACATAAAAAAGAATATAAGACAGATTGAGGGTATTATAAAAAGAATCAAGGCTTATCAGGATGTTGAGGGTATCAAAATTAACCTTTCTCTTGCAAAAAGAGCAATCAGCGATATTATCAACGATTCTCAGCCTCTTCCTGTTACAGTTGAGAATATTATCAACGAGGTTTCACGTACCTTTAATGTAAGCGCAGCAGATATCCGCTCGGATAAGAGAAATGCGAACATATCTCAGGCAAGACAGATTGCTATATATATTGTTGACCAGGTAACAGGTCTTTCACTTAAGGCTATCGGTTCTGAATTTGGTAACAAACATCACTCAACCATCATATACGCTTTAAAAGAAATTAAAGGCAAGCTTGAAAAAGATGTGGCTCTTAAATCCACTGTTGATGACATTATTAAAAACATTAACGAAAGCTGATTTTTTTCAACACTTTCCTTAACATTCCACACACATTTATCCACAATTTAAACACTGTAAAAAACATGATGTTAGAAATATAAAATTTTAAACAAAAGTTTTCACATAAAAAATACAGCCGGGAAGTGCTTAAAATATGGTGTTTTCAGATTTTTCCATATTTTCAACACCCCCTACTACTACTACTATTTTTAATTATATTATTTTATGATTTTCGGAGGATTAAGAATGAAAATTCAATGTAACAGCGCAGAACTCGCTAAAGCATGTTTAAACATTCAGAGAACAGTTTCAAATAAGTCAACAATACCTGCTCTTGAAGGTATTCTTAT
>JAZQUF010000145.1:0-14964 GCA_045631165.1 Acutalibacteraceae bacterium | reverse complement strand
TAAATTAATATAATTATTTACAGTGTAATCCGGCATGTTATAATCAGATAAGATAGTGATAATCTTAATTAACCGAATTAATACGATTGATCACTCACCTAAACTATACAAAATATTAATTTTGTATAGTTGATTTTAAATGATGTTATAATTAAATATTACTATCTCCTTGCGGACATTTTCAAAAAAATATCATCACATTCAGTATTGTAAAAAATATTATAATATGATAAAATTAATGGAAATAAAAACTGAGGAATTTTATTATGCAAATAATTATTCAAAACGGCATTGTGGATTTATCCGGAGAGCCGGTACTGAAAAAAGTTAACATAGAAATAAATACCGAAAGCAAAATCGGTATCGTCGGACGAAATGGCTCCGGTAAAACAACTTTGTTAAGACTCATTGCAGGTGAACTGCAGATTTCAAAAGACAGCCCTGAAGCCAACAGTAATTTTACGGTTTCAGGTAAACCTGTTATCGGCACGCTTAATCAGATGGCTTTCAAGGATAACAGCATTTCTTTGGTTGATGAAATCAGAAGTGCATATCAGCACATTATAGATATGAAGAATCGCCTTGATGAACTGCAAATTATTATGAGCTCTGATGAAGATCCGGACGCAATCAGTGAGTACACTACCCTATTGGATATTTTCACAAATGAAGGCGGTTTTTATTTTGAAAAAGAGTATGAAGTTGCAATCAAGCGCTTCGGCTTTACCGAGGAGGAAAAATTTAAACCTTTATCTGATTTTTCCGGAGGTCAACGTACAAAAATAGCATTCCTTAAGCTTCTGCTTTCCAAGCCTGATCTGCTTTTGCTTGATGAGCCGACAAATCATCTCGATGTCGATGCTGTAACATGGCTTGAAGAGTATCTTTCCACTTATAAAAAGGCTATAGTTATTGTATCTCACGACCGAATGTTTCTTGATAAAACCGTTAAAGTAATTTACGAAATTGAGCACGGAAAGACTTATAAATATAACGGTAATTATTCGGAATTTGTCACACAAAAACAACATTTACGTGAACAGCAAGCTAAAGATTATGAAGCTCAACAGAAAGAAATTGCACGTCTTACTGAGTTGGTTGAACGTTTCAGGTATAAAGCCAATAAAGCTGCTATGGCACAGTCAAAATTAAAGCAGCTTGAGAGAATGGATTTGATAGAACCACCCGAGGTATATGATAACCGCACTTTTAGAGCAGCATTTCAGCCTGATATCCGTTCCGTCAATGACGTACTCACTGTCAGAGAGCTTGCTATAGGCTACGACAGAATACTTTCAAAAGTTAGCTTTGATATTAAACGTGGTGAACATATAGGTATAATTGGCGGTAATGGTCTAGGGAAATCCACACTGCTCAAAACTATAGTCGGAGCACTCCCCTCTCTTGGCGGTGATTGTATAATAGGCGGAAATGTAAAGCTCGGATATTTCGATCAGCAGATGGCACAATATTCAAGCACTGATACTGTACTCAATGATTTTCGCAAAGAATTTCCCTCGTATGATGATTTCCAGGCACGCAGCGCTCTTGGAGCGTTTCTTTTCAGCGGTGATGATGTATTTAAGACTGTTGATATGCTTTCAGGCGGCGAACGTGTAAGGCTTTCACTGTGTAAGATTTTTGGTAAAAAGCCAAATTTCTTAATCTTAGACGAGCCGACAAACCATATGGATATTCTCAGCAAGGAAGTTCTTGAAAATATACTTATGGACTATGAGGGTACGCTTATATTTGTTTCTCATGACAGATATTTTATTAAAAAAGTAGCTCAGCAGATACTTTCGTTTGAATGCGGCGGAACCAAACTTTACAGATTCGGTTATGAGGAATACCTTGAAAATCAGCTCCTACCCTCTCCTGATACAAATAATGCTGTTAAAACTGCTGAAAAGGCCCCTAAAAAGACGTTTACTACTCCACTTAAGGAAAAATCGCGAAGAGAAAGAGCTCTTAAAAAAGCTGAAGAAAACGTCGCAAAGTTAGAGGGAGAAATGAGCAGTATCGAAAATGCTCTTGCCGACGAAAATAATCAGAGTGATTATATAAAGCTTGGTGAGCTTCAAATCGAGCTTGCACGTGTAGCATCTGAACTCGAAACAGCGATGGCTATATGGGAAGAGGCTGAAGCATCGGTTCAGGAAATTGTATAATATAAAAAAGGCACCCTTATGGATGCCTTTTATTTTCTTTATAACTTACTCGGCGATGATTGATGTGTACATAAAGTACTTGTAGCCGAGAGGATTGCTGAAGAATCCATCAACACTGTCATTAAGCATATAGATATCTGTATAATAGTAAATAGGTGTGATGCAACCTGTTGACATAAGAAGGTCTTCTGCAAGATGCATAAGCTCATATCTTGTTTCTGTGTCATCACAGGCTTTGATTTCAGCGATGAGCTTATCATAGGTATCAGCCCATGTAGCCTTTTCAACCTTATAATCAATACCATAACCTGTAAGGTCAAGATCATACATAGCAAGTGCCTTGTGTTCGCCTTTGCCGAACTGTACGTCGTTATTGCCTGAAACAGTTGTCCACATATCAAGGAATGAAATGGGATCATTGTAGTCGGCAAGCCAGCCGTTACGAGCTACTGAATAGTCACCGTTCTTACGAGTCTCAAGGAAGGTATTCCACTCCTGATTTGTAAGCTCAACACTGATGCCTACAGCGGCAAGTGCGCCCTGGATATATTCACCGATAGCCTGATGAGCGTCACTGGTGTTATAGATGTATGTGAGAGTGGGTACGTCTGTGAATTTGCCTGCAGCTTCATCAAAAGCATAGTACTTCTTGAGAATCTTCATAGCTGCATCATAGTTAGCTTCAAATGCTTCAACAGCAACATCGTAGTAACCGAAGTATTCTTCACTGCTACCTGCAGTCTGATAGAACTGTGTGCCGTCGGGATTTGTAAGACCCATAGCAACGAATGATGAAGCGGGAACTTCGCCTGCCTGTGAAATCTGATTTACAATGTGGTTTCTGTCGATAAGAAGACCAAGTGCATATCTGATTTCTGCCTGTGCAGCTTCTGCAGCAGCGCCTGTAAGTTCACTTGCAGCCGGAAGGAGATTTTCATTTATATTCCAGCATACATAGTAAGTACCAAGCTGACCTGATACAACATATTCATCGGGATATGCTTCTTTAAGTGATGAAATTTCATTGGTAGGAACATCGTCAATAAGAAGCCAGTCGCCGTTTTTGAAGTTTGTGAGCATATTGTTAGCATCGTCTGAAAGATAGAACTTGATTTCAGGCATAGTAACTGCAGCTGCATCATAATAGTTTTCGTTCTTTGTCATAGTGATAACACTGTTGTGCTCCCAACCTGTAAGCTTGTATGCACCGTTTGAAACATAAGTTTCAGGTGATGTTGCCCAGCTTTCGTCAGCAACAACATCTTCACGTACGGGATAGTATGTGGGGAATGCAAGAAGCTCGTTCCAGTATGTTACTTCGTTATTAAGAGTAACAACGAGAGTTTTGTCATCTGTTGCTTCTACTGCAAGCTTTGCGTCAGGATTGATGTACTCGGGAATGGGGTTACCTTCGTTATCAACTTCGCCTGAGTCTTTACTCTCCCACATTTCTGCATAACCCTTAACAACATCAAACATGTAGTTATAGTCACCTGCAAGCTCAGGTGAAGCAGCACGGTTCCATGCGAAAACGAAGTCAGATGCTGTTACAGCCTGACCGTCTGACCATGTGAGACCGTCTCTGAGAGTGTATGTGTAAGTAACTGTACCGTCGCTGTTAACAACACCCTCTGAAAGCTCTTCAGCAGCGTCAGCAACGATAATAAGGTTGCCTTCTTCATCTTCTGCCCACTTAGCGATACCGGCAAAGAGATGAGCAACCATTGTAGCACCATCAACTGATGAGTTGAGTGCAGGGTCAATTGTGAGAGGTTCTGAAGCAAGACAAACAGCAAGAGAGTTAGTGTCAGCTTCGTTACCGCCACAAGCAGCTAATGTAAATAACATTACAACAGCCAGGAATAAAGCAAGAATTTTTTTCATTTTATTCTTTCCTTTCTTTCTTGTATTTTTATATGTAGTGTGCTATATAAGTCACAGCACACCAATATACTTAGTTGATTTCGCTTGTTCTGTGACAAGCTACAAAATGACCTGTTGATACTTCCTTGAGTTCGGGCATTGATTCAGCACACTGAGCAGTTGCGTATGGGCAACGAGTACGGAACGGACAACCTGAAGGTGCATTGAGGGGGCTGGGAATATCTCCTGAAAGAACAATGCGCTTGTTTGCTCTTGCAATCTTCGGATCCGGAATAGGTACCGACGAAAGAAGGGACTGTGAATAGGGATGAAGCGGATTATCATATATATCCCCTGCATCTGCCAGTTCGACAAGTCTGCCTAAATACATTACACCGATTCTATCGCTTATATGACGAACAACTAAAAGATCGTGGGCAATAAAAAGATAAGTCAGTCCGAGCTGCTGTTGAAGATCACCGAACATGTTAATAACCTGAGCTTGAATTGATACGTCAAGAGCAGATACAGGCTCGTCGCAGACAATAAAGTCAGGATTAACGGCAAGGCTTCGTGCAATACCGATTCTCTGACGCTGTCCGCCCGAAAATTCGTGAGCATATCTTGATGCGTGTTCTGAGTTAAGACCGACATGAGCCATAAGCTCAAGAATTCTTTCTTCACGCTCTTTTTTGTTACTGTAGAGCTTGTGTACGTCGAGTGGCTCGCCGATAATGTCAGAAACTGTCATACGCGGGTTAAGAGATGAATAGGGATCCTGAAAAACCATTGTAGCTTTCTTGCGGAATTCTTTGATATCAGCTTTGGATTTTATAAGCTTTCCGTCATACCAGATTTCACCTGCGGTAGGCTTATAAAGGTTGAGAATAGTTCTGCCGACAGTTGTCTTTCCACAACCGGATTCTCCGACGAGACCTAAGGTTTCACCCTTTTTTATTGAAAGTGAAACATCATCAACAGCTTTAAGAGGTTTTGTTTTGAACATACCGACATTGATATCAAAGTACTTTTTCAGACCCTTGACTTCAATTAATGTTTTGTTTTCACTCATCAGACCTCACCGCCTTCCGAATTGTTTTCCAAGGAAATTTCTTCTATATCAAGCATATTTTTTATGCACATCCAGCATGATGCTGAGTGATTTTCGTTAACTTCTACTTTCTCAGCTTTTTCAGTGATACAGATTTTCATTGCATTGTCACATCTGGGTGCAAACGGACAACCCTTAGGCATATTGAGAAGATCAATAGGAGTACCGGTAATAGGCTGAAGCTTCGTACCTGCAGATGTTGTTGAAGGGATTGAGCGAAGAAGCCCCTTCGTGTATTCGTGTTGAGGATTATAGAAAATCTCGTCAGCTGTACCCTGCTCACAAATTGAACCGGCGTACATAACTATAACTTCGTCGCACATCTGAGCCACAACCCCGAGATCGTGGGTAATCATAATGATTGCCATACCAAGCTCTTCCTGAAGGTCTTTCATAAGCTCAAGGATCTGTGCCTGTATTGTGACGTCAAGAGCTGTTGTGGGCTCATCAGCAATAAGAATGTCAGGCTCACAAGCAAGAGCCATAGCTATCATAACGCGCTGTCGCATACCACCTGAAAGCTCGAAAGGATACTGCTTCATACGTTTTTCAGGTTCATTCACGTTAACGAGCTTTAACATTTCAATCGCCCTGTCACGTGCCTGCTTTTTATCACGGTCAGTATGAAGAAGAATAGCTTCCATAAGCTGATTTCCGATAGTATATGTGGGATTAAGTGATGTCATAGGATCCTGGAAAATAATTGATATCTTATTACCTCTGATATCTTTCATTTCTTTTTCATCAGCACCAACAAGCTCCTGACCATCAAGCTTGATTGAGCCACTGACAATTTTACCGGCGGAAGCTATTATCTGCATAATTGAATAAGCTGTTACAGATTTGCCTGAGCCTGATTCGCCGACTATTCCGAGAACCTTTCCTTTTTCAAGAGTGAATGAGACTCCGTTTACAGCTTTAATCTCGCCTGCATCAGTAAAAAAGGAGGTATGGAGGTCTTTTACTTCTAATAAAGGCATATTATACTCCCCTTTCTTAACCGTTGAGCTTGGGATCAAATGCGTCGCGAAGACCGTCTCCAAGCAGATTGAGTGATAAAACTATAAGCGAAATTACAATTGCAGGTATAACTAATCTGTAAGGATATGAGTTGATACCGTTGAGAGCCTCGGAAGCAAGTGAGCCGAGTGATGGCATGGGAGCGTTAACACCGAGACCTAAGAATGAAAGATAACTCTCTGTGAAAATAGCGTTAGGAATCTGAAGCGCTGTTGAAATAATTACGACGCTTATGCAGTTCGGAATAAGGTGCTTTCTGATTATCCAGCCACCATTTGCACCTGTAGCTTTAGCGGCAAGAACGTATTCCTGTTCTCGCAGTGAAAGAATTTGACCACGAATAAGTCTTGACATTGATACCCAATAAAGAACAGCGAAAACTATAAATAAGCTTATGATGTTTGTACCGATTTTTGAAAGTGATGTGCCGTCAATGATAGGCTTAAGAGAAACGTTAAGAACTGATGAAAGCAGTATTACCATAAGCATATCAGGAAGCGAGTAGATTATATCAACAATTCTCATTATGACAAGGTCAACCTTACCTCCGAAGAAGCCGGCAACGGATCCTATTGTAAGACCGATTATAAGCACGATGATGCTTGCAAAAAATCCAACTGCAAGCGAAATTCTTGTGCCGTATACAACACGGATAAAGAAATCGCGACCTTGCTGATCAGTGCCGAAAACGTGAGGAAACACCTTCTCCCCTGCTAAAATACGTGCTTGCTCAGTTGCGCCATACTCAAAAGGAGATAGATTTGAATATGATGCATCAACAGGCTTACCCGGTGTAATTCCAAGCTGAGTATCGTATGAGTAAGGCCAGAACATTGGCAGTAATATTGATGAAAGTGTGATAACTACTATAATTATAAGAGAAAAGAGAGCAACCTTATTCTTTACAAGGCGTTTTACACCATCTCTGAAGAAGGTCGATGAAGGCCTCATCTGCACCATATACTCTTTATCTTTATCGGTTGCCGGAATAAAAGAGTCAACATTAACGTGCAAGCTTAAGGACATTTTTTTCATATTAAGTTTCCTCCTTATTCTAAAGTTATTCTTGGGTCAACAAGTTTATATACAAAATCTGTTATAAGGTTCATTATAACGATAAGAGCTGCAAGGACGATTGTTGTACCCATAATAAGTGTATAGTCACGGTTGATAATGCTGTTGACAAAAGCTCTGCCGATGCCTGATACAGCGAAAATCTGCTCAACTACAAGTGAACCTGTTACAATATAAGCGAGCATAGGTCCGAAGTAGGTAACAACAGGGATAAGAGAGTTTTTCAGAGCGTGCTTGAAAATGACATTTTTCGGTGACACACCCTTTGCTTTAGCTGTGCGGATGTAATCCTGTCCCAGAACATCAAGCATCGATGAACGTGTAAGACGTGTAATATATGCCATAGGATAAAGTGAAAGAGTAATAACCGGGAGAATCAATCCTTCTGTCGTAGTACCGTTTGCCGGGAAAATTCTGAACGTAATAGCAAACAGTATAAGCAGCAAGGTGCCCATAATAAATGAGGGCATAGAAACAAAGGCTGTAGTAACAACCATAATGATCTTATCAATTATTTTATTTCGTCTGAGAGCAGCCAATGAGCCGAGACCAACACCACTCACTAATGCTATAAGTGCGGCAACCACACCGAGTTTAGCTGATACCTTGAGTCCGTCTGAAATAATATCGATAACGTCACGTCCTCTTTGTTTAAGGGAAGGTCCGAAATCAAAATCAGTTACAATATCCTTAAGATATGTGAAATACTGAGTCATCAGAGGCTTATCGAGTCCGTACTTTGCCTCCAGAGCTGCCTGTGCAGCAGGTGTTGTAGCTTTTTCACCGACAAAGGGACCGCCGGGTACAGCGCGCATAACAAAAAAAGTTACAGTGATAACAATCCATATTGATAATAGCGAAAGCGCTACTCTTTTTAAAACATATAAAATTGTTTTAGAGTTCAATCAAATACCACCTTAAATTATTTTTTTACATACTTATTTTTAATTACGAATTATATTATACTGAAAATCTGACAAAAACACAAGACTATAAGTCTATTTGGATAAAATTTTATAAGGCTTACTCATTAATAAGCTCGTCACAGGCTAAAACATAGTGTATCAGCACTCTTAATGCCTCAAAAAATCCCTCAATATCAATCATTTCATCGCACTGATGCGGTCCACCGTGTCCTTCGGGCATTTTGAGAGGTTCATTTTTTCTGTCTTTTCTGATGATGTATGTGCCAATGGAGAAAGCATTTTTAAGCTTTCTTGCATAAGTGCCACCGGACATTAATACACTTTTAAGCTTTTCACCAGTTATTTCGGCATATATTTCCTCTAATGCGAGAGGTATTTTGCTGTTTTTATCAATTGAAAAACCAGGGCTATTGTCTTTATAAGTAATATCAAAGCCAAGATTATTTAATACAGTTTCAGTGTTCTTTTCAAGATCAAGCGGGCTATAACTATCACCGTATCTGCAGTCAAAGCTGAGACTGATTTTTCCGTTTTCAGTTTTGACTCTGCCGTTGACTGTTGTTGTTTTGCCGAAATTAATATCGTTATGATAAACATTAAGGGATTCACCATATGACGATGAAAGAATGTCTTTGGCTTTCTTCATAATGGTTTTATCCTGCACATTAAGATTTTCGCATTCACTCAGAAGGTCGGCAGTAATATATGCTGCATTTATAGAGCCGTCAGGTATACTCGCATGCTTTGCTATACCCTTAGCCTGAAGTTTAATTGTTACATTATCGGTGCTGAGAGTAAATTCTGTCTTATCTCTGAGTTTAAGAAGGAGCTCGTTATAAAGAGACTCTGAATATCTTATCTCTGTTAAAGTCTTATCAAGAACAATATTGAAGGCTTCACCACCGCTGATGGATAAAATATCACAGAAAACTTCACGAGACTCACACCAGAAATGATATATGCCCTTCTCGCCTGTACTGCAAGGAAAATCAGCATCGGGAACAATAGAAACGTCAGGCATTTTTTGCTCAACAAGGTAGTTTTTCATATCTTCCATGCCGCACTCTTCATCGGAGCCGATAAAAGTCTGAAGCTTGCTTTTTAATGTTATGCTGTTGTCTCTTAAGAATTCAGTGACACAAAGAGATGCAATAATACCTGATTTATTGTCTTCAGCGCCTCTTCCTATAAGTGCTCCATCTTTTATTATCGGTCTGAAGGGTTCTGTAAACAGCCAATCATCACCAACGGGTACAACGTCGCTATGTGAAAAGAGACCGATTGTTTTATCTCCGTCACCGTATGTCGCAAGTGCATAACCGCTGTTGTTATAGACTTCACACTCAATGTTATCACTGTCAAATAAATCAGCTGCATACTGTAATGCTTCGGCGCATTTTTCACCAAAGGGTGCACCTTCTAAACCTTCACTTTTAATTGACGGAATTTCACAAAGAGTGATCCATTTATCAAGTATTCTTTCCTTATTAGTATTAATCCAATCTGCAATCTTAATATCAAATTCCTTATTAATCATTTTAAACTCCTTAGTATTATCTTATTTTTCAATTAGAAATCTAAAAAATTTCTTAAAAAAATGAGGCTATAAATACTATAGCCCCAAGTAGAACAAGCTTTGTTGATTATATCATATTTAAATAAATTAAGCAAGTTTATTTCGCCCACAGACATTATAGCAGTGTAAAGATTTCGTAAATATTTACACTAACCACTTTTTCCTGACAGATTTTTTTACTATAAAGTAGCATATAAGGTGAGCGATCAGTGTAACTGTCCAACTGACAGGATAAGTATAGTATATGATTTCTATCTTATGAAATTCATCAAGCTGAAATACAGTAGCAATCCAGATGAGTCTCAGTGCACAAACGCCGATAAGAGATACGATCATTGGCATTACAGAATAACCAAGTCCTCTGAGCGAACCTACAACAACATCCATCATACCACAAAGAGCATACGAACAAGCGATAACAATAAGTCTGTTTACACCGGCTTCAACTACTGCACTGCTGTCAGAATAAAAACCAATCAGAATTTTGCCGAAACCAAGATAAATTCCACAGAAAATCAAGCCCACAACAAGCACATAACCGAGAGCTGTAAATAAAATCTTATTTATTCTGTCGTACTTTCTTGCGCCTGCATTCTGACCTGTAAAAGATACCGCAGCCTGGTGTAAAGCATTCATTGATGTGAAAGCAAATCCTTCAATATTCTGTGAGGCTGAGTTACCTGCTACAACAGTAGTACCAAAGGTGTTAACTGATGACTGAATAACAATGTTAGCAAGAGAAAAAAGCATACCCTGAATACCTGCAGGCATACCTATTTTTATTATTCTGAGAAGCTTATGGCGATCAATCCTCAACTCGTTCAAATTGAGCATAATTGCGCTTTTTTCTCTCATCAGACAGATAACAATCAGAACTGCAGAAATGATCTGAGAAATAACAGTTGCAAGCCCGACACCGAATACACCCATATTGAATTTAATTACAAAAATTAGATTGAGACACACATTTACAACACCGGCAACAGTCAGATAATACAAGGGCCTTCTTGTGTCGCCTACGGCACGAAGCACGGCACTGCCGAAATTATATACCATTACAGCTGTCATACCGCAAAAATAGGTGCGAAGATATATAACTGCAAGCTCCAACACATCATCGGGAGTCTGCATTAAAACAAGAATATACGGTGCAAATAAAATGCCGATAACAGTAAGCACTATTCCTCCGATAATACTGAGAGTCATAGAAGTGTGTACTGTTTTTTTTAGCTCGTCTTCCTGCCCTGCTGCAAAGTAGTTGGCTGTTAACACATTTGCGCCGACAGATAAGCCTATAAATAGGTTAGTGGTGAGGTTTATAAGAGATGATGTCGAACCTACGGCGGCAAGTGAGGCATCTCCGGCGAATTTGCCGACAACAATAACGTCAGCGGCATTGAAAAGAAGCTGTAATATCCCTGAAAGCATAAGCGGCAAGGCAAAGACTATCATCTTTTTTGCTATTGATCCACTGCACATGTCAATTGTGTGGCTTTTTTGCAGTTTAATTTTACGTTCCATTTTCTGTTAATTAATCTGTCCTTTATTATGTATTCTACGCTATATTTTATCACAACAAATAAAAAACGGCAACAGTTATTGACAATAATTTTTTATAGTAATATAATTTAAAATGAAATAATTTTAGGAGTGTAATAAATATGAAAATAGGTTTTATAGGACTTGGTATAATGGGTGAGTCAATGTGCGAAAACATTGTAAAAAAGCATGATGATACTGTTTATGCAAACGATCATAAACAAAGTCAGATTGATAAACTTGTTTCATTCGGTGCTGTCGGATGTGCAACAAATATCGAAATAGCTCAGAAGGCTGATGTTATTATTACTATGATTCCTACTTCAAAGCATGTAACTGACTGCTATACCGAACTTCTCCCCTACCTTACTGATGGAAAAATCTGCATTGATATGAGTACAATTGATCCGGATGTATCAGTTAAGGTTAGCCAGATGGTCAAGGGCAACGGTGCTCAGTTTGCTGATTGCCCTGTTGTACGCTCTAAGGCAGATGCGATTGCAGGTACTCTCGGTGTTCTTGCAGGCTGTGATGAGAAATTATTTCCTGTTATTGAGCCGATTCTTTCGTATATGGGTCAGAAGGTAATTTATATGGGGAAAAACGGTATGGGTCTGACAGCAAAAATATGTCACAATACACTCGTTGCTCAGATTCAGAATGCTGTTAATGAAACCTTGCTTCTTGCACAAAAATACGGTGTTTCTATTGATAATTTCGCTGACGCTGTAGCAGCAGGTGGCGCTCAGAACTTTTATATGCAGGCTCAGCGCGAAAAACTTAAAAATGAAGACTGGACAACAGCGTTTTCTTTGGAAAATGTTTGCAAGGACATAAATATCTGCTCTAAAATGTGCGAAGAAATCGGATTTGATATGCCTGGTATGAGAGTTGCAAAGGCTGCAATTGAAAAAGGCATTGAAAGAGGCTGGGGTAAACAGGATTTCAGACAGACCTACAGAATCGTAAGAGGAGACTGATTATGAACAGTAAAACAAAGCTGATTTTTTTAGTTGTGTTAATTGTCATATTGTGTGCAATTACCGTGTTTTCATTTCTATTTTTCAATGGTCTTTCAGGTATAAGACTAAATCCGCGTTATAAAGACGGTCAGATTAAGATTGCTCTTGTCGGTGATAGTGTAACCTACGGATACGGCATAAAAAACTGGCCGAAAAATAATTATCCTGCACTTTTATCTGATATGCTTGGAGATGATTACTGCGTAAAATCTTATGGTGTAAGCGGTAGTACTGTACAGCCTGACGGCGATCAACCATATATTAAAACTAAGGCCTATGAATGGTCTCGCGAATTTGAGGCAGATATTTTAGTTTTTATGCTTGGTAGCAATGATTCAAAGCCAGAAAATTGGAAAGGTACAGAAATATTCAAAGAAGAATATATTAAGCTCCTCAGTTCCTATACTGAAGTTGCAAATCCGCCAAAAGTACTTATATGCACTCCTCCTACAGCATATTTTCCTGAAGGTATGATTGATGGTCTTTCTAATTATGATGTTCAGCCATTAATTATTGAAGACATCGCCGATATAGTAAGAACTGTTTCCGAGGAAAATAATTATCAAATTATTGAAATTAATAATATTACCGAAAACAGACGGGATTTATTCGGCAAGGATAATGTACACCCAAATAATGCAGGCGCAAAGGCAATCGCAGATGAGGTCTGCAAATATATTATCGGTATAACAGGTGAATAATATGAAGAAATCAGAGACAAAAACTTTACTTAAAATTGCAGCAATCGGTTTTACACTTTATCTGTGTATACATTACTGGCCGAGTGTTGCTATAATCCTCAAAACAGCTTTTGCATCCGTACTTCCGCTTCTGATTGGTGCTGCAGTGTCCTATCCTCTCGATATACTTACAAGCTTTTTTGAAAGACATCTTCTTTCAAAATCTCAGAATAAGCTTATTGTTAAAACCAGAAGAGGGCTTTCAGTAGCGCTGTCGCTTATCAGCTTGGTATCAATAATTGCACTTATCTTTGCTCTTGTTGTGCCACAGCTTACAAAATGCTTTAAGATGCTTATTGATGAGATTCCCGGTGCGCTTAACTTTGTAGTTGCTCAGTTGGACAGATTCGAATTTGTACCTGATGATATTATCGGTTTCCTTAAAAATATTGACTGGCAATCAAAAATTTCGAGCATTATTTCGACGGTTACATCAGGTGTCGGCAGTGTAATGAGCGTTGTTGTATCAACGGTATCAACTGTTGTTTCGGGCGTGACTACAACAGTGCTTGCTATTATATTTGCAGTTTATGTTCTGCTCAGCAAGGATAAACTTCTTTCACAGCTCAAAACACTTATTAAGCATTATCTTCCTGAAAAAGCTGCAGAAAAGATTTATTATGTTTCATCGGTTGCAAATGATTCATTTCATAAATTTATTGTTGCTCAGTGCACGGAAGCAGTTATTCTTGGCGCTCTTTGCACCCTTGGTATGTTCATTTTAAGACTCCCCTATGCAGCAATGATCGGCGCAGTTACTGTCGTAACTGCTTTCATTCCGGTTGTTGGTGCCTTGTTTGGCGGAGCGATCGGTGCTTTCCTCATTTTTATGGAGTCACCTGTAAAAGCATTGATTTTCATTATCTTCATTGTGCTTCTTCAGCAGATTGAGGGTGACCTGATCTATCCAAGGGTTGTTGGTAACTCGATGGGACTTCCGAGTATTTGGGTACTTGCGGCTGTAACTGTTGGTGCAGGAATGTTCGGTATTATCGGTATGCTTCTCAGTGTACCTGCCGCTTCTACAATTTACAGGCTTATCAAGAATGACGTTACAAGAAAAGATTCACTTCTTAAACAGATGGATTTACAGGACGATTCGCAATCATAATTAAGGTGATGTAAATGAAATTAGTATTAATAACTGCTATTGGTGTTGGCGGTGCGACATGCATAGGATCGCTTTTTGGTTTTATCTTCAAGAAAATTTCTCATAAATTTTCAGATATAGTTCTTTCGTTTGCCGCCGGTGTTATGCTTGCTGCGGCTGTACTCGGGTTGATATTACCGTCATTAGAATATGAAAGTAAATTTTCATTGCTTATTACTGTTGCCGGTATTTTTGCAGGTGCATTATGTCTTAATCTTATTGATAAGCTTGTGCCTCATCTTCATCGTTTGGTGGGCTCCGATATTGAGCCTCATAATAACCAGGGGCTTAGCAAGGTTTTGTTATTTGTTACAGCTATTGCCATTCACAATTTGCCTGAGGGTATTGCTGCAGGTGTTGGTTTTGGCTCAGGTGACACTTCTCAAGCCCTTATTATTGCAGGTGGTATTGCACTACAGAATATACCTGAAGGTATGGTCATCATTGCTCCGATGTTAGCTGCAGGAGTGAGCTCTAAAAATACCTTTATCTGCGCAATGATTACAGGTCTCGTAGAAGTCATAGGTACACTGATCGGATATTGCGCTGTAAGCATAGCTTCGGCAGTTCTACCTTTCGCACTGGCCTTCGCCGGTGGTACTATGCTTTATGTTATAAGCGATGAGATGATTCCCGAAACACACTCTCACGGCAATGAACGCGGTGCTACGTATACGCTTCTTGTTGGCTTTTGCGTGATGCTTATAACGGACTTTTTGCTTGGATAATTAATAAAGCTCCCACGTGGGAGCTTTATTTTTTTGTGTTTATT
>JAZQUF010000144.1:0-9580 GCA_045631165.1 Acutalibacteraceae bacterium | reverse complement strand
AGTGCTTTTCGACATCGTACTTCCATTCACCGCTGAAATCGCAGGTATGGAGAGCTGCCCCGCAGTATTCACAGGTGTTACCTGTCTGTCCCGGGTGGTAGCATGAATATCCGCATTCACACTTGCTGTCTGTATAGGTGTGTGCAGCTTCTTCGGCTATCTCACCGCAGGAGCATTCCTTCCAGTGCTTTTCGGTGCTGTAAATCCATTCACCGCTGAAATCGCAGGTATGGAGAGCTGCACCGCAGATTGTGCAAGTGCCCGTCTGTCCTGCGTGGTCACATTCATAACCGCATACACACTTGCTGTCTGTATAGGTATGTGCAGCTTCTTCGGCTATATCACCGCAGGAGCATTTCTTCCAGTGCTTTTCGGTGCTGTAATTCCATTTACTGTCTTCGTAGCTGTGTACGTGTGTATCAACCTTAATTTCCGCATAAGTTTTTCTGTTAAGGGCTACTTTAATGTCCTGAACAGGCACGAATTCACTTTCTGTGTCATACCTTACAAAAAGGTTATCACTTTCAGCAAGTCCGTCAGCCACAGTAATTTCTGCGGAATTATCAAGAATTCTGGTTTTAGCACTTACTGTAAGCAAAGCGCCTTTTTTCATGGTGATTTTATTCAAAATAGCCGGATATTGCTGCGAAGTAGAAATAATATTAAACTCACCGCCGTTGAGTTCAACAGGTGATCCGATCACATAAAAAGAATCATTTGAAGCTGTTAACGTACCGCCGTTGATTATAAGTTTACCGCAATACATAGTATAATTTTCATTTGAAACAGATTCAAAAACAATATTACCGCTGTTTAATGTAACAGATGCTTCACTGTTACCACCATTGTAGATGTAATCAGCCTTGAATATTGCATCATCGCTACCTTCAAAAATGATATGCTCTTTATAGAACGATAAATCTTCTGCTAATTCATTAATTCCTTCAAGCTTTATAGTGATAAATGCGCTGTCAGGACTATTAATTCTCATCGATTTTGCAGAAAGATTTCTTAAGGTGATATTGCTGCTTTCGTAAACATCAATGTCACAATTTTCATTTGTGCCGGTAATAATATAACCGTCCTCGTCGTAAAATCTAGCTCCTTCGCCAATGCCAACAACATTCTTATCGGTAACGTCAATAGTGAGAGGTGCATCGGGGTCTGCCTCACCGCAAACCTCACAGATGCCGTCCTTGAATTTGTGAGCACTGAGGTCAGCTTCACCGTAGGTTTCACCGCAGATTCCGCAAACCTGACCCTTACAGGTCTGTGCACCGCTTGTGTTCATATTATGTGAGCAGTACCATCTGTTCTCTAAGAAATAATAGGTATCTGCATTGTCAGGAACCGAAGATTCATATGCGCCATAACCTGTCATCATAGTATGCACAGAGTAATTTCCAACAGGAACAATCAATTTATCGCCATTCTCCCAATACTCTTTAAAAGAAGCTTCAATAACATTCCCGTTTTCATCTGTAAGGTAACATTCAGTAAGTTCTCCGCCCCAGGTGCCCCTGCAATCAATATAAATTGCTCTGAATTTTTCACCGCAGATTTCACACTCTAAAACTGCACCGTTTTCAACAAGACTTGCACCATTCTGATGTAAGCAGTACCATCTGTTTTCGTCATGATAATAGGTGTCGACTCCATCAGGAAGTTCAAAAAACGGCAAGCCTCCATCGTCATCAGTACCACCGCCGCCAACGTGGTAATCCCAATAAATAAGCTCAATATCAGCAGGAATCTTGTATGAATATGTATCATCTCCTACATATTCTTCACAATCATACTTTATCTCATTTCCTGCATCATCTCTAACATAAAGATCAGGAGTCATAACATTTGACAAATTGCCATCTGATATTTTCAGATAAAGATACTTTGTGTCACCCTCAGCCGCGAAGGCAATGGGTACACTTGTTACAATCATTAAGATTGCAAGGATGATTGATAAAAATTTTTTCATTGTTTTTCTCCTTTCGGGATTAAATTATTTGTTTTGATTGAAAGCTCTTCAAAAACATCTGCAACTGTGTTTTTGGCAACAGTCTCAAAATCAATCTTTTTCATAAACGCTTTTGTTTCCTCTACGATTTTTGAATCCACATCGTAGATTTTAAGCATTGTGGAAAGAAGCCTGTCCACCTTTGCTTCAAGGGTAAAGTACATATCACAAGGTACTGACATATAGGCTCTCATAATGCCCATTGTTGCAATTTCAAGCTCATAATAATCCTTGAGTGCAAACTGCGGGAACAGATAACCAAACTGTTCATATAGCATTTGAGATCTTCGTCTGAGTACAGCGTCACTTGTCTTCGGCATCGAATAAGCTGCAAGATAGAGATTTCGCATATCTTCATTCATTTCCGCCATATAGACCTGAAGCACTTCATTCGCCATAAATATAAGCACCTTATCATCGGTAAGCTTTTTCGATACAGCATCTGAGGCTTCGGTTACCCCATCGAGGAATTTAGCCACAAGGTGAACGAGAATTTCCTCCTTGCTATTCATTTCGTAAATGATTATACGTTTACTTATACCTGACAAATTAGCTATATCCATCAGCGAAGTACGCTCATACCCTTTTTGTATAAACAAGGCTGTTGCTGCCGTCAGAACCTTCTTATATATATCTTTTGTTTCGGCTTCATTTCTTATATTCGCCATGTCACCACCCTTTCCCGGCACCCAATCCGTACCGCGGTACGATTTACGATACAATATTACCACATTTAATTTTTCAAGTCAATATTTTTTGTGATTATTAGCGAAAGAAAAGTCAATCCGTTTGCCCACAAAACACTAGCGAAACTACATCACTCACGAAGTGAACATCGTCGACAAAGTCGACATCATTTACTGTAACCTCTTTAGATTTTAAGATGTCTATATCTTTAAAATTAAGTTTTACACAATGAGGTATGTCCATTCTCTTTACATAATCATAGTAACCACTTCTTGATACACCAAAGAATCGGCACATTTCGCTTATTGAATACTTATCTTTGTGACGGTAAATTACCATAAATTTTACGCTTGTTCTCACTTCCTTTCTGTGAGCGAGAGGAAATCCCGCATCAATTCGTTTTCCATTTCCAATTGCTTGATTTGTCTTTCTTTCCTTGCAAGGTCATATTGCAACTGTGTAACTTTACTTAATTGCTGAATCGATGGTGGCAAATTGTTATCATCTTTTCGTGGTCTACCTCTTCGTTTCAATGTTATTCCTGTAGCAAGTTTTCGCCGGTTACTGTTGTATCTTGTTAAAAAGTTATCTATTTGTTTTCTACTAAACCCTAACTTTTCACCTATTTCTCTTAATGTTAATCCTTGAGCTTTTAAGGATATTATTTCTCTTTCATATTGCTTTACATTTTTATATTCTCGTGACATAAAAAATCCCCCTATGGTAGTTTCTTTTATTCTACCATAGGGGACCTGTTTTTTCTATTGTCCGTTTTTAACGGACTTGTTCAAAATAAAACATCTGTATTTTTTAACTTACTTCTCATACTATTGGATTTCCGTTACTATAAATTTATTTTCAGCCTAAATTTGGAGTAGCTTCAATTACAACTTCAGCCGAACTGTATTTTTCGATTTCAAAAATGATTATTTCATTCTCTTGCTTAAGAAGTGCTCCGGGAAGATACAAGGACTTCTGCGGACCTATATTCCAGTATCTGCCAAGATTGAATCCGTTAACAAAAACATATCCCTTTGTAAAGCCGTTCATATTAACAAAGCATTCACCGTCACCTGCTTTAAAGGTGCCTTTCAGGAAAACAGGACCATTTTTATTTTCAGATTTAACATCTTCAAACTTCAGCTTATCAAGGTTATCCAAAGGTATTGTATAAACATCAAAATCTGTAAGCACCTGATTTGCCAAACGGATATTCGAAATACCCTTGCGGTCATAAAGCTCTTTACCGTAATTAACTCTTCCCATACCTTCAACAAGAACACCGATTTCGCTCTCATAGTTTGTTCCTTTGATGAAAAGCTGTTTTTTCAGCTTGAGCTTGTTAAGTAAAGATTTTTCTTTGCATCTGTCAATAGTTGCAATTTTCTTCTTTTCATAATACACATGAGCATAATCATGCACATCTTCAACCAAAAGGAATCCGGGATCGTATTTACCTTTAAGCTTTGTAATATAATAAATCAGACCAAAATTCTGTCCGTATGCTTCCATGCTTCTCGGAAGAGGAGAATAGTGCTTTTGTCCTATTTTGTCAATATTGCTGAACAGATCAGCAGCTTCTGTAAGCTTAACCTTACCTATGTTCTGCATTACGGGAGATGCCGGTAATTCGCCCATAGGAATATTCTGACTTTCACAAAGCAGCTTTCTTATTTTATGGTATGTATCCGTATAGTCTCCCCATTCAGTCAAGGGAGCACAATAATCATAGCTTGTAACTGTAGGCTCATAACCCTTCTGATGATTCGCACCTGCGGTAAAACCGAAGTTTGTTCCACCAAGGAACATATACATATTGAACGAAGCACCCTGCTTAATAAATTCTTCAAGCTCAGGTACAAGATTATCCGCTTTTCTTGTGTGATGCTTTTCACCCCAATGGTCGAACCAGCCACACCAGAATTCCATGCACATTTTCGGAACCTCACCGTAAGGCTTCAAAGAATTGAAAGCGGTTGCTGCACGTGAACCGAAATTGAGAGTGGGCAGAACGCCATCTAATGTTCCTCCGGAGAGCATGTTGCACCAGGTTCCGTCGGAAGTGAATTTCAACAGATCCACACCAAGCTCATCATACATATCCGAAAGTGCACGAAGATATTTTTTATCATTGGAATAGCTTCCGTATTCATTTTCAACCTGCGCAGCAATAATGTTACCGCCATTTGTGATAAACAAAGGCTTGAGAATCGAAAACAGCTTTTCAAAGAAATCTTTTACGTGACTAAGATAAATTTCATTATTGCAACGAAGCTCTATGTTTTTATCTTTTAAGAGCCACGCAGGAAGCCCGCCGAAATCCCATTCCGCACAGATATAGGGTCCGGGTCTTACAATTGCATACAGACCGAGATTACGTGCTGTTTCAATGAATTTTACAAGATCAAGCATTCCTGTAAAATCGTAAACACCCTTCTCAGGCTCATGAAGATTCCAACAGACATAGGTTTCAACCGTGTTGAAGCCCGCCATTTTCAGCTTTAACAGTCTGTCTTCCCAGTATTCGGGAAGAGTACGGAAATAGTGCATTGCACCGGAATAAATCTTAAAAGGCTCACCGTTAAGATAAAACTCAGTGCCTTTAATTTCAAATTTTCCCATTTTTTATCTCCTTTTGAATTTTGATTTAAAAATAAAAATAAAATCAATTGAAAGTTACCGTAACTTTCAGGGATAGCTTCAGTCAGCTTTTCCACCTGACAATATCAGCCACTACAAGCATATATTGTCAATAAGTATATCAAAAATTAGTCTATTAATCAACAAAACGGAATAATATTTTTATTTTTCTTGCAATTATTAAACTTCATTCCGCCTGAAGTTAGTTTCTGATATCAGTGTACACATGTCTGTTTGGACAACTTGCATTTTAAACGTAACCGCCGAGAATTTCTCCTCAGCGGTTAATTTTATGCCTGATAATCAGGATATGTAACTGTTCTTCCTGCAAAGAGCTCTACCAATGACTGATAAAGCTTCATATATGCTTTCTGAACTGCACCTTTTACTGCAAGTTCAAAAGCAAGTCTGCCGGAATATGCATCTCCGTTATCCTTGGCTGTTTTAATATAGCCGAAGTCAAACACATCAAACAGACGCTCAACTCTTGTATTGTAAGAAGAGGTGTCATTTTCATCAATTTCTACCACACGATAACCATACTGTGTTGTATATGCCAAGCCCTTATAGCGTGTCATAGGAGAAGTGTAGATATCAATATTCTGATTTCTTACACCAAACGCATTGGTGTGGTCGTGACCGGTGAACATTGCAAGCACATCGCCGTTTTCAACCAGAGCATCGAACTGTCCGTCGTTTATATATCCCGGGCAGGGTTTTTCGTTGAGGGTGCCGTAGTTTGTCTGTTCAGGATCAAACATATAATACTCTTCTTCGTTATAGATATGCTTGATTGCAAAAGGCTTCTTTGAATCAACCTTCTTGAGAACATCATATATTTCAGGAACTATGATGTGCTGGAACACAACGGAATTGACAGTTTCACCATCGTTTTCTTCGTTGAGCTTTGCAGAAGTTTTTTTGTACCACTCAATCTGTTCAGTTCTTACTCTGTCATAGTGTCTGGGTTCCTCTCCGTCGTAATCGCCTGAATCAAATACCCAGATATTGAACTTGACTTTATCGCTATCTGAAGCGAGTACAGGAATATTGAATGTTGCACAGTTGTAGAAAGCATCTGCATCTTCAGCTGTGATTACACAAGAGAAGGTCTTGTAATATTCCATAATATCAGCTCTTGTCATAGGGCCTGCCTCTGAGTCGTGGTTACCGAAGGTTACAGCAACAGGGATATTTCTTGACTCAAAGATATTCATAAGTGAATTGATAATTCTCTTTGTTTCTTCAGGATCTTCATAGGGCTTTGTGTTGTCACCTGTAAGCACAACAAGGTCGGGTTTTTCAACATCACAGGCTTCGGCAATTACCCATATTGATGAGTCAAAATGCTTGTCATTGGCAAGATGAGGGTCAGCTACATGTAATATCTTAAGCTTTCCGTCGCTGTTAAATCTTATCGTTGTGTCTGTTTCGCTCTTTGAGTCAGCAGGCTCAGAGTTTATGTTTTTATTTTCGGGATCGAGTTCAAAAAAGATTATGCCTACTACAAATTGGACTATTAAAACAATTAAAACAATTAAGAAAATTTTCTTTAACATATTATATCTCCTCAAGAAATATTAAACTGTTTCGTTTTCCTTATGGCGTTCTTCACGCATTACTGCAAGGTCACGGTACATCTGCTCTTTCTTTTCGCCCTCAATATCATAGAAGAATTTAAGTACGACTGATTTAAGCATATTAGCAAGAGCATAACCGAATACAAGGAATGCAAGAAGCCACAGGCAAGTTCTGAGATATGTAGGCTGAGCCTGCATTGTTGTTACAAGGTTGCCCTCTGCAGATGACATATAACCTGCCCATGCAATCATAAAAGGGATAGCAAGTTCCTTGAGATAGTTGAGACCTGTAAGAATCCAACCGGGTACAATACCCTGAATTGCTTCCATTCTTTCGCCTGTTTCCCATTCAAGATAATCAAAGAATTCAACATTGAAGTGAGATGTCGAAAGTTCCTGAATACCGATACCGATACCGAAAATAAAATAGAATACATAGAAGAAAATACTGTTCCATCCTTCAAAGAAACGAATACCCATCTGAGCTTCAACAAAGCAGATTCCGAAGAGGATACCTGCAGTAACAAGTGAGAACGGTCCGCAGAACTTAAGAAGCTTGGTAGGTTCATGCTTTTTAGAAAGCTTTGTGGTAATAAGATTACCTACAACTGTGCCGACAGCGGTGGGAAGAGTGAGAAGGAGATTCTTTGATGAACCTACTGTAATCGCAGCAAGATATGTTGACATCTTACCGAGCATTGCAAAAACGTTTGCCCACTGAACCAAATGGTAGGCACGATAATTTCTGTATTTGAAGAGAGAGAATACTGCTTTTGTAACTTTGACCTTCTGCTTTTTGGGAAGCTCAATTCTTTCCTTACAGAAGATACCGCACATAAGATTACCGAATGCAGTAACTGACGCTGCAACGATAGCAAGAGTCATATACATCTTGTTCTTGTCGTCGCTGAAGAGGCCGTAAACGAATGTACCGAGATATGCTGCACCGTATCCGATATAGTAAGATAACTGCCAGATAGTTGCAACTGTTTTCTTTTCCTTATGGTTAGGTGAAATAACCTGAACAAGGTTAAAGGACAGGTTGTTAAGTGCGTTGAAAACGGTCTGACAACAAGCGATGCTGTAACGTAAGATGTTCATCTGCTGAATTGTCCAGCCCTGAGGCACGTAGAAATACATTACTGTGAAAAGGAATGTGGGAATAAGACAGATAAAGTACCAATGGCGGTATCTGCCGAGACTGGTTTTCCATTTTTGTACAAGTACACCTGCAAGCACACCGATAAGAATACTGCAGATTGTTGTAATGGTTGTCTGTACAGCGAGAATATTTGCAATACCTTCTGCATCCACACCTACAGGACCGTAGTAGAGTTCATGAAGGAATGCTGCTGCAAGTGAGCCTGTGAGCGTTGTTCCGAACATACCGCCTGCACGTGAAAGCAGTACACAGAAATATTCAAACTTTGATATGTACTTGCCCTCATTGTGCGAAATCGCATTTTGCGGAGCAACTGCCGCTGTTGTGTTTTTGTTCTTTTTCATCATTATTATCTCCTGAATTTCATTTGCATCATTTTAGCACATTATTGCTAAAATTTCTATGCTTTTAGCAATTAAATTAAATATATTGTCATTTCGTTAAAAATTATATCGGTTATTAAGCTTAGATTGTGTCCTTATCCGTACCCGGAGTTTTGAGAATACCCGTTGTTCTGAGAACATATTCATAGCTCCAGTTAACTCCCTCGCTTCTCCAAGCACCGGGCCCGTGCCATTTTTCACCTGTATTAACAAGATGAAGAGGCCCGAAAGAGTTATAACGATGAGTATAAAGCTTAAGCTCAACCTCATGTTTTCCGTCGACAAGGCCACCGATTTCAAGGGTATACGGAGGATAAATAATATTTCCCTTGGTTTCTCCGTCTACGCTTACCTCAATAAGCGTTCCCATATAGTCGCTTGCAGTAACCGTAATGCTGCCGTCTTTTGCCACAGCATTGACTTTATATGTCACCGCACCCGAAAAGAAAGGAAGTCCCTGACTTTGAAGTGAACCGAATGAGAGCTTTTCGGGTAATGCTGTTATGACTGCAACTGAGCCCGTTACCTTTACACCGAATTTTCCAAGCACAAATACATTTTCCAGGTTTGCAGTTTCACCGAAGGGAAGGGTGATTTCAAGCACATTTTCGCCCTTCTCTATTTTTCCGAGCTTCATTCTGCCGATTGAAATATCAACATAGAAGTCCTTTTCTTTTTCGGTAATTTGTCTGCCGTTGAAGATTATTTCTGCAACATCCGCATCCTCAAGAGCAAGAACTGCTCCTTCATAATCAATTTCGCTTGTGAATGTAAATTTCAGCGTTACTCTATGTTCCTTCGGCAGCTTGCCGAGTACCCAGGGCTGAACAACACGGCCTCCCCTTTTATTTATTCTGAGGCGCTCTCTTATGAGATTATCAAGACGCAAAACTTCTTCTTTCGGGAAATAATCCTTATCGTCATCTATTTTCCACTCAGCCATATCAAGCAGAAGTATATTCTTTTCCGAAAGCTCATAGTCATACATTCCGCCGAGAGCATCATTTACTTTTTTAGGTATGAGCTGAATTTCATCATAATCAGATTTTCCGTCACCGAGCCTGATAAGAAGTGAATCATAACCGAAAATACGACAGCGTATAATTGTCTTTCC
>JAZQUF010000143.1:0-4955 GCA_045631165.1 Acutalibacteraceae bacterium | reverse complement strand
AGTATTTTTAAAGGCTTCAAAATGAGGTTCAAAATCCTCTTTGATATTGATTTTACCGTAGCCTGAGCCGATGGAAGCAACCTTCATACCCTCACGGTCAATTTCCTCTTTCATCTCTCTTGCCTTCTCGACAGAAAGATTGTTTATATTCAGCTCTTTACCAAAGCCGCGAAGCTCCATATGTGTAATGCCGTTAAGCTTACAGGCGGCTATCTGTCCGCTAATGCTAGCTTCACCTGCTTCGTCACAGAATGCAGAATAAATAAAATGTGCCATATAATCATTCCTCAGTGTATTTAGTTGATTAAGCAAATCAAAGGCGAGAGTTATACTCCAGCCGTAGTCTCTGATTGACTGATATTTCACCCTGAAATCGTAGGGTTCAAAGATCTCACCCTTTCTGTTGAAGCAGGAGGGTGGAATAAGATTATCACTGTCATAAAACTCGTAGACAGTGCCCATACGTGCATACCAGGTGTTTATTATCTCTAAAGTTTTATTGATGATTTCCTGCGATGATTTATCGAAGCCGTATTCATCGAGACCTTTTGCAATCATATAGTTAAAATTAATCCATACGGGACCTCGCCACATATCGGTGCCAAATGTCTTATCCTTTTTTGAAATACTGGGCACAGGGAATTCAGTGCCAAATTCATCGGGATTTTCAAGATGAACTAATAGTGCAGCGGCTTTTTTATCGTCACATACACCCGAGAAAAGTGCAAGGAAAGATGCCACGGATGCAACCTTGTTGAAACAATTATTATTTATATCATAATCATAATAAAATTCGTCTTCGTCACACCATAAATTATTGTTTATGTCATCTTTGATTTTTTCGTACCAATTACCAAAGAAAAGAGAATTTTCTTCATCATCCAACTCATCAGCTATTTTTTTCATAAATCTTGCTTCATTTGCCATAAAGCAAGAAAAGTCAATAGCATAAAGATCGCTCTCAGTGTCAAAACGAGGTGAGTTATCCATTCCCGATTCATCGCAGCGATTGTTCAGCTCAGGGTTTGTGTGCCATGAGTAAAGCTCTTTTTCACTTTTTCGTCTGTTCTGCTGACACCAAAGTAAAAATTTCTTGTTGTTTTCGAAAACTGATTTCAGGAACTCCTTATCCTTGCTTTTTTCATAAACAATATACGCGCCCCAGGCGATTACAGGTGGCTGAGTGATGTGCGAAATACTGTCGGGTTTTGCCATATGCGGGATAAAACCGTTCTGTAACTGAACATCAAATAGAGCAAGAATGAGATTCTGTGCTAAATCGATGCTGATATGTCTGTGACCAATGGCATGGAAAACCGAATCCCAGAGCCACATATTTCTATGAGGCAGACGGTCAGGAGTTGACCATATTCTTTTTATATTGCCCTCAGGAGAATAAAGCTGAGTTTTCATTACACTTATGCACTTAGCATATAAAGCAGAAAATTTATTATCTTCGCGCAGTTCGTTTTCGAAGGGCTTTTTCTTCTTTACTTTAAGCAGTTCAAGATCTTCATTGATACCCTTTTGACAAAGCTCGACAACCTCAGCTTCTGTTTTTCCGTAAGCGAAAGCATATTTACCATTTCGTCTCAGAAGGGCTGTGTATTCGCCGTCTTTGGTATCGTGTATTTCTATGTCATTATATTGGGTGATTTCGCATTCACCGTCAGCATTTGCAAATATTCCTGAGGTATCAGTATACTCACCGACAACAAGATGTCTTTGTGCAAAAATCATACTCAGGGTACCCGTAGCAGTTTCTGCAGTAATTATATCTGATGCGACACATCCGAACACTATGCGGTTATTACCGAAGAAGAGTGTTCTGCGGCAATTAGTCTGAAACACCACACCAATTTTATCACCTGACAGAGTACCCGTAAAATCGTCAGCAAAATAAGACTCACCGTCAAGGGCTGAAAATACGAATAACTGTCCTTGTCCCCATTTTTTTGGAAGCATTTATATTTCTCCTGTCTTATATAATAATATCGGCAACTATAGGATAATGGTCTGATGAATACATACCCTTAGCAGTATTGCGGATAATTCTGAAAGTATTAACCGTTGTATCTTTTGATGCGAAAATATAGTCGATTATACTTTCGTTTTTGTCAGTAATTCTGCCGTAATCGTGGAATGTATTTCCGCTGTCTGTGTTGCTCGCAGTTACTCTTGTATCATCAGTAACCTGTGTCATTACAGCGTAAACCTCACTCTCCGGATTGGTATTAAAGTCGCCTGTACATACAACCTTGCCGTCTTTCTGAAGCTCGCGAAGTTTGTCAAGCAACACCTTTACCTGACAAACTCTTGTTTCTTCTAAAATATGGTCGAGATGTGTATTAAGATGAGTGTATCTCAAGCCTGTTTCTTTGTTTTCAAGTACTGCCCAGGTTGCGATTCTCGTGCAGTTGGTATTGAAACTTTTGGAGAAGGGTACCTTGGGTGTTTCTGAAAGCCATATTGTACCCGAATCTACGAGATTGTATTTATCCTTGAGATAGAAAACTGCATTGCGCTCGGATTTGTAGCCCTGAGTGTCTCTTGTCTGAGCAACATAGGCATATTTATCACCGAGAGATTTTTCAAGAATATCCAACCATCGACCGGTAGCTTCCTGAACACCGAAAGAATCGGGAGCGTACTGCGAAATGATAGCAGAGGTGATTTTTGAACGGTTTTTTACACTGCCGTCTTTGTCGTTGCAGTAACGTAGATTGTAAGACATGACTCTTACAGCCTCATCTGATTTTTCGGGAATACCGTCAATTACAATGTCACCGAAATTTACGGTAGTGGCTTTGTTGTAAGCCAGAAAACCTATACCTGCAACAACTGCAGCAGTTGCAATAATCTGATTCTTTCTCATAATCTTTCTCCTTTTTATTGTGCACCCAGCACTTCGTATGCGGTATCGGGAATGTCTGTAATAATGCCGTCAGCACCTATATCTTGTAAAAACTTCATTTTTTCAGCATCATTAATTGTCCAGTACTGAACCGCTATGTTATTTTTGTGAGCATAGTTAACAAGTTTTGAGGTGCCCATATTTGCAACATATTTGTCAGGCGGAACCTGCAATACATCGAATTTATAATATCCTTCGGGTCTGTCAATGTTGAAAATAGAATCAATAAACAGCTTTGCCGCTTCCATATTGTAAGCTGAGCGGTATAAGTCGGGATAATTTTCTTCGAGATATAAAATTACCTCTTTATTGAATGAAGCAACGATTACCTTGTCAAGAAGATTCATATCACTAAGAATACCGTAAAGGATATCTGCAGCCTTTAAGCCTGCTTCACCGCTGTCTTTGATTTCAATGCTGTAGTTATATCCGCCGATGCTTTCAACATAGGCCAGTGCAGCCTCGGCTGTCAACACTCTGAGATTGTCTGGTATTTCATCACCGCGAAGTCCGTTGTAGGGCATTTCACCGTCAGCATCTTTAAAGAATTCGCCCATATTAAGCTCAGAAAGCTCTTCATAGGTGTAATCCCCCGGATAATTCTCAGCTTTTCCGAAATACTCGGTGGCATTACTCACCTCATCGAGGGTGTCATCGTGAAGAATAATGAGCTTTTCATCCTTGGTTACCCGCACGTCAAATTCAAAGAAATCAGTTTTGAAGGTTTCTGAGTTTATGCAGCCTTCAAATGCCATCATCGTACCCTGCGGAAAAAGTCGTCTGCCTGCACGGTGAGCCAGAATCTTAGTATCGCCGAGTTCAGTGATATATTGATTGGTTGTCTCATAAGACACGGGCTCGTCCTGCCACTGATAAGTAATAAGCTTATAAAGACCGAAAACCAGAACTGCAAGCACAACAAGGAAAATAAGTATACCTCTTATTATTCTTATAATCAACGAAGGCTTTTTGCCTTTTTCTTTTGCTTTTTTCATATTTTCCACCCTTAAAAATTGATGTTATATGGTTGCGTCAAGTTTAGCCTTAGCTTCTGCTCTGATAACTTCAAGCTCAGCCATAATTTTTTCCTTGCGCTTGCCTGTGAAGTTGTCAAACATCATAATGATACCGGGGATAAAGTTGCCGATGATACCGGGTATAACAACGAGAAGGAAAATGCCGTGTAAGGTTTCGGGTGTCTGGATAGCTTCAACCATCTGACCGTCAATAAATTCCGCACTCTTATAGCCGATGAGTGCAAGACCACCGTTAACGAGAAGCTCTTTCCAAAGGTCGGAAATTCTTGATACCATAGTACTGAAGGCAAATACCATACCCTCGTTACGCTGTGCAACGCCGTATTTTTTATAGCTCTTCCATTCCATATAGTCAGTTGAGTCTGCGAGCAATACTCGTTTAGCAGCACTCATACCTGCATTTGGAAGACCGCCGATAGCAATAAGGATACCAACAATCCAAAGATTACTATAACCCATAATGAAAAGCAGGATGTAGCAGATACCTGTGAGCATATAGCCTGCCACAACGATATCTCTTGATGAAAGCTTTCTGCCCAGGAAGGGTACTGAGAAAAGACCTGCATAAGAAAGAGCAGATGAGCCCATTTCAACATAAGCCTTCATACTGAATTTATTAAGAGTTTGCTTGTAGAAGAAGGGAAGTGAATTGTAGCATACTCTTCTGACAGACTCAATGCAGTTGCAAAGGCAAAGAAGAAGCAGGGGTCTGTTGAGAAGAATGAGCTTATAGTCGATTTTGATTTTTTTGTCATCTTTGGGCGGAAGCACGATGTTTCTCTCTTTAAGGGTCATAGAGGGTATAAGCATAGTGATAAGACCCATAACGCCGAAAAGAAGCGCAACTGAGAAGAACGCCCACTTTTGTGCGTTGTAGTCGACGCCGAAAGCATCAATAATAATGGGTACAAGCCAGCCGGGGAACATTGAGCCGAGAGTGGAAGCTACCTGAGCTACGGTGTAGAAATTCTTTCTTGATTTAGCGTTTGGTGTCATTCGAACTG
>JAZQUF010000142.1:0-2552 GCA_045631165.1 Acutalibacteraceae bacterium | reverse complement strand
ATCATAAAAACAAAAAACCAGATCTTTCGATCTGGTCTGGTGCGAGAGACGGGACTTGAACCCGTACGAGCTGCCCCACACGCCCCTCAAACGTGCGCGTCTGCCGATTCCGCCACTCTCGCATATTTACTTCACTCTCTCCAGTGCTCACATACTATACCACTTTCAAATCTGTTTGTCAATACTTTTTTTATAATTTTTTTGTCTTTTTTTGTAAAGATTTTCTGAGGCCGTATTTTTCTGTGTTTATGCAAGAGGTTTTTGCTTATCCTTATTTGTATGAGAGCTCCATTTCATTGACAAATCTTGACATTTTTTATCCCTCTGTCTTATAATTAAACTATTACAGAAGGAGTGATTTGTGTGAAGAAATTTGCAGGATTTATTTTTAGCCTGATTTTTGTTCTGCTTTTAGGATTTTCTGCATCAGCGATCGGCTGTGAAGTATATAGTGGCGGAAATGAAAATGCACAGAACTACAGTGTGTGGGCATCAACCGTCAAATCCTATATTCACGTTTGCGATGACGGCAGACTGATGAGAGTACAGTATCTCGTCAGTGATAATAAGCTGTTGATAGAATACTATGACTCCTCCTTTAATCTTACCTCTCAGAAAATTCTCAGTACGGATTTTTCCGTTTTTGGCGGATTTTATGCTGTGGGGGATAATTACTTTGTTCTGACAGGTCAGAATAATCCTTATGAATCTTCATCCGTTACCTGCTTTGCAGTAACTAAATATGATAAAAGCTGGAAGAAAATTGCGACGGCTGAACTTAAAGACTGTAATACTACAGTGCCTTTTGATGCCGGCAGTGCGCGTTTTGCTCATAGTGGAAAGTATCTTCTTATACGAACAAGTCACGAAATGTATAAACGCTCTGACGGGCTGAATCATCAGGCGAATGTAACAATTCAGCTGGATATGGATTCTATGAAAATAACGGAATCTTTTACAGACGTGGTTAATATCAATTATGGTTACGTAAGCCATTCCTTCAATCAGTTTATAAAGGTTGACTCGGATAAAATAGTTGCTCTTGATCACGGTGATGCCCATCCGAGAAGTATTGTACTTATAAAATATAAAACGTCGGTTTCTTCGGGTAAATTTGTTCCGTCTTACGCTCAGAACTGTACTGCTGTTGATATGCTGAGCATTTCAGGTAAGGAGGGAGCCAATCAGACAAATTGTAGTGTTGGCGGATTTGAAATTACCGCTTCGGGATATCTTGCAGCGCTTAACAGTATAAATCAGAGCAGCTCATCAGTGGTGAGAAATATCTATCTTGCCTACTGTGGCAAGAGTTCTGAGAGGCCTGAGCTTAAACAGCTCACATATTATACCGAATCCGGAGTCTCGACTCCGCATCTGATAAAAATAGATGAAAAGAGACTTATGGTGTTCTGGAGCTTCAAGGGAAAGGTTTTTTATTGCGAGGTTGACGATAAGGGTAATGTGAAAGGCAATATAATGAGCTTTGAAGGAGCTCTTTCGGATTGTCAGCCCGTAGTCTATTCCAACAGAATTGTCTGGTATGTATGGGAGAACAGCAGGTTGGATTTTTACAGTATCAGTCTTTCGGATCTTTCAGATAAAAGCGTCAGCACAACCATATCCGGACACGATTATTCTCCTGTAAGTGTAAGTGGTACCGCTGTAAATCTCAGATGTTCAAAATGCGGCAGTACGGCATCAGGTAAGGTTCCGTCAGATTTCAGCCTCTGGTGGGAGGATTTATCTTATTCCTACGGAAGCTATATATACTATAGTTCTGCGATGAAAGCTTCATACCATCCCGGTGACAGTATCAGAGTGATGGCAAAATATACTTCTGCTGATCTTAATGATTATAAGGTGACCTCGGATGATGAAAGCGTTGCCGCAATAAGTTATAAAGATGGTGGATATTCTGTTGCCGCAATGAAGGTGGGTACGGCAAAAATTACAGTAAGCTCTGTATACAATCCGGATGTTAAAGCAGTTTATAATTTTAATGTGTCTCATAACTGGAGTGAAAAAGAAAGTTATGGTGCCACTTGTGAAAAGGACGGGAAGATAGTAAAGGTCTGTGATGTCTGCAGTGAGAGTACAACAGAAATTGTACCTGCGAAAGGGCATAGTATGGGGGCCTATAAGGTAACTGTGGAGGCTACCTGTAAGACTGTCGGCAAAAATGAGGCGGTCTGTTCACGATGCGGATATTCAGATACTGTTGAAATACCGAAAAAACAACACAATAAAAATACTACAATTGAAGCAGTAGCTGCCACCTGTACCAAGCAAGGTAAAACAGAAGGAAAGAAATGCTCTGTTTGCGGTACTGTTACAGTTGAGCAGCAAACAGTTGAGGCATTGGGACACAGCTTGGGTGAGTACAAGGTTACCAAGAAAGCTACCTGTACCGCTAAGGGTGAAGAGACAGCGGAGTGTATGAGATGCTCATATACAAAAACTCGTGATACTGACAGAATAAGCCACACAGAGGTAACTGTGAAAGCGGTAGAGCCTACCTGCACAAAGTCGGGTAAAACAGCAGGCAAAAAGTG
>JAZQUF010000141.1:0-24730 GCA_045631165.1 Acutalibacteraceae bacterium | reverse complement strand
GAAAACAGTCCACCGGACTGTTTTCTTCCGCATACTTCGTATGCTCCCTCCTTGTTCGAATCCCTTTATAGTTTCTGCATATAAATTAAAAAAGCACCTGAAATTAATCAAGTGCTTTATATTGGCGGAGAGCAAGGGATTCGAACCCTCGAAGCCGTTTTAGCGACTTACACGATTTCCAATCGTGCTCCTTCGACCAGCTCGGACAACTCTCCGTATGTTTTATTGCCTTGCTATTATACACGCTTGAGGCGGAAAAATCAAGCCTTTTTGCAATTATTTTTAATTTATCGCACCGCTCTTATGGAAAGCAAGTCTTGGTTCTCCGTTTGCCAGATGAATGATTCCGCAATAGGTGTAACCGAGTTTTTTGAGCATATTCTGCATCACATAGTTATCCTCGTGAGTGTCTATTCGTACATTGCCAAAATTTGCAAATGCCCACTCCATCATAAATGTACCCGTACCCTTTACTTCGCCATTTGAAGCTATACGATGCACCACAGCATAAGTATCATCACTGAGCCACTCGCCCTCTATCACTTTGTATGTGGGGTCAGTACCTACAAAAAAGCAGAGTACACCCACGATTTTGCCCTCATTTATGCAGACAAAGCTCTGCTGTTTGGCAATGTCATCTTCAATCTGCTCTCTTGTGGGCTTGCCACCGAGCCACTGAGTGGGATTATCGTGCGCTCGCATAAACTGTCTTGCTTTTCTGTATATCTCCATTACCTCGTCCAAATCGGCGAGAGTAGTATTTCTTATTTCCATAAGTCACCTCATGCTGTTTTAAATATGATACTTTATTTTTAGTCTTTAGTCAAGTGTACCCTGCCGATAAAACCGCTATATTCGCCCCATCGGCAGAGTACCGAAAACGAGATTTTTGTTGACAAGGGTTTTAGTTGTTGCTAAAATGAATATATTAAATTGCTTTCAGGAGAAAACATTATGCTAAAAAAAGATACATTCGCTCCCCGTCCGCCTATGGGTTGGAACAGTTGGGACTGCTACGGTGCCGCAGTAAACGAAGAACAACTTCTCGGCAATGCTGAATATATCAGAGATAACCTCAAGGATTTTGGTTGGGAATATGTTGTCTGCGACATTCAGTGGTATGAGCCTAAGGCTACATCTAACTTCTACAACAACTTTACCGAGCTCTGTATGGATGAATATTCACGTCTCATTCCCGCTGTGAATCGTTTCCCATCAACTGCAAACGGAGTGGGCTTCAAGACTATCGCTGATAAAATTCACGATATGGGACTTAAGTTCGGCATACATATTATGAGAGGCATCCCACGTCAGGCTGTGCATCAGAATACACCTATCAAGGGCAGTGACAAAACTGCACGAGATATTGCAGCTGGCTTCTCAGTTTGTTTGTGGAACACTGATATGTATGGTATTGACCATTGGAAAGACGGCGCTCAGGAATATTACAACAGTCTTTTCGAGCTTTATGCATCCTGGGGTGTGGACTTCGTAAAAGTTGATGATATTGCCAATACCGAATACAAGCCTCACGATCCATACAGTGCAAGAGGAGAAATTGAGCTTATCCGCAAGGCTATCGATAACTGTGGCAGAGCTATTGTACTATCCCTCTCACCAGGCCCTGCTGTTATAAATGAAGCTTTCCACCTGTCACAGAATGCAAATATGTGGCGTATGACAGGCGACTTCTGGGATCATTGGGACAAGCTTTATAATATGTTTGAGAGATGCGAAAAGTGGGCACCTCACGTGAAAACTGGCTGTTGGCCCGACTGTGATATGCTGCCCCTCGGCAAGATAAGCAAAAACTGCTCCTGCCTTGGCGACAGAGACAGATACACCAACTTTACTATGGACGAGCAGAAGACTATGCTCAGCCTTTGGGCAATTTTCCGTTCACCTCTTATTTTAGGCGGTGAGCTTCGAGAAAACAGACCCGAGGATTTAGAGGTAATCACCAACAGAGATATTATCGAAATCAATCAGTATTCAAGCGACAACAGACAGCTCAGACGAAACAGAAATGAAGCTATCTGGACCTGTCTTGACAAAGACGGCAAGAGAGTTATTGCTATGTTTAACCTCACTGACGAAGAAAGAGAAATCAGCCTCGACCTTAAAGAGCAGAACTTCGAGGGTGGTACAGGGGTTGAGCTTTGGACTAAGGAAGAAATCAGTGTGGGTGATATGCTGACTATTGCTGTTGCACCTCACGGGGTAAAGATTATCAGAATAACATCGCGTTTTTGATTACTTTTTGGGCGACAGCAAAAAGTAATGCCTGCACGGCGAGGGCAACATAAACACAAAGACAGTTCTGTGTGCTGAGTCAGATAGAGCTGTCTTTTTTATTAAAACAAATATTTTCCTGATTTATGCAACCTTTTAACCCTTTCAATCGTTCTAATAAGTGAAAGGAGCTGATAAAATGAAAGACGATTTTGAATTTCTTGTTGAAAAATATGCAGACACGGTAACGCGTATATGCTTTGTTAATCTCGAGAACCGTGCTGATGTCGAGGACGCTTGGCAAAATGTTTTTATCAAGCTTTTTAAATCAAAAAAACTATGGAATAAGCCAGAAGAAGAATTGCGCAAATGGCTCGTAACCGTAACGTTAAATGAATGTCGTGACATCAAGCGCAAGCTTTTTCACAGAAATCATTATGATATTGATGAGTTGGATATTTCTTATAGTGAGGATTTCAATAAAGATATAATCAGTGCTGTAAGAAGTCTGCCCATAAAATATCTGCAGGTTATTGAGCTTTATTATTTCGAGGGGTATTCCGTAGCCGAGATTTCAGACATCCTTTCCGCTAACGAAAATACTGTAAAGTCCCGACTTAAAAGGGGTAGAGAATTACTGAAAGGAGAATTTTTGAATGAACAGCTTTAATGTGAAGACTCCCGATGATTGGAAGGAAAACCTTTATTTAAAAACTACTTATAAGAATACTGTTAGAATAAAGCCCTTAACCCTTATCGCAGCAGTGCTTGCTGTAATTATATGCATTTCGGGCTCGGTATTCGCTGTGAGAGTTTCCAAGGCACCAGAATATTTCGGTTCTGTATTTTTAGGCGACTCCCCTGTTGCCAATGAAGTATACTCACCAAAAGACTATTATTTTGAAAGCAGCAGAGACGATCTGACCTTAAGATGCAAGGGCATAGCCGGTGACAGCTACTCGGTCTATATTCTCTTTGAGCTTAAGTCTACAGGCGACGTTTTTTTTGACAAAAACCAATCATATTATATCGCAAACCGCGATCAGAGTATTCCCTTTACCCTTGACATAGGCTCGAGCTGGAACACAGATGTTATTGATGAACGCACATTATCAATAGCAATCAGTTACAGCACTCATAATGGTTTAGGTCTTGCCGGCAAAACAATCAGTATGTATTTCGGCGACCTAGAAACTTTTGACCATACGAAACTCATCGAATGCGAGTTCTCGGGTAAAATTGTAGTTGATTACCCCAACAGCATAAGAAATCTCACGCCAACCGAAAATACAGTTAATCTTCTCGGTGTTTACTTCAAACCCGTAAAGGGCAGAATATCAAATTTCCACTTTGATTATACTCTCGATGTTGTTGACGGCAAAGAGATTTACCGTCAACTCGAGGATCACGATTTTGTGACAGGTACACTTACGCTTAATTATATCGACGGAACAAAAGACAATTTCACTCTCAGATTACCTCCGCAGACCTCCGAAGAGGCCTCTGCTACATTAACAGGTCAGCACGATAATGATCTGCGTCTTGTAATCTATCTTCCCAAACCTATCAGTGCGGCTGATGTAATATCTGTTGAGCTTGACGGCGTTGAATTATTCAGCGTTGAATAATTCGGCGGGTGTAGCGGCTCCCAAGGCGAACATTGTTCGCCTTGGGAACGCTGAAAGCATCCCCGCAAATCGCCCGAGGGCGATTTATGGAGCCGCCTCACACCTTTTGCACAAACTTAATCGCGTTCAAAAACAAACTAAAAAGGCGAGTAGGAATCAACCTACTCGCCTTAAGTTCGTCGCCGTTCTGCGTTTTAGTGATACTCAGGAAGCCAGTCCTTGTGTGCTTCGAGCATCTCGTCAACCATTGCATAGATGTCCTTGATATTAAGCTCTGTGCCTGTGAGAGGATCCATCATAGCAGCATTGTAGATATATTTCTTCTCGAGAGTTGCTGCAGCCTCGATGGTAAGAAGCTGAGGATAGATGTTGCTTGCATTCATAGCAGCAAGCTGTAAGGGAAGTGCACCCATATGGCAGGGTGTGATACCGCTGCCGTCAACGAGACAAGGTACTTCTACGCAAGCCTCTTTGGGAAGGTTGTCAATAAGGCCGTTGTTGAGAACGTTACCGCCGATTTTGTAGGGCTTATTGGTAACAATAGCTTCCATAATGTATGATGCATATTCCTTTGAGCGCTCGTGAGTAATCTTACCGTCTGCGAGAATTCTGTCGCGCTCTTCTTCCCAACCTGCAATCTGGTTTACACATCTTCTGGGGTATTCATCAAGAGGAATGTTGAACTCCTCAATCATTTCAGGATATCTTGACTTGATATAGAAGCCGTTATATTCAGCATTGTGCTCTGAGCTTTCTGTGCAGTAATAACCAAGCTTATCAATATAATCATAACGTACCATATCGCCGTGCTTTTCAGTAGCATTCTTTTCCTTAGCTCTCTTTTTGATTTCTGGGTAAAGGTCGTTGCCGTCCTTGTCTCTTACATCGAGAAGCCAAGCCATATGGTTGATACCTGCGATAACGTCTGTTCTGCCCTCAACCTTGTCTTCCATACCGAGTGCATTGAGGAGATCCTTTGAGCAACCCTGTACACTGTGGCAAAGACCTACAGTTTTGATTTTGGTATAACGAAGCATATAGCCTGTGAGCATAGCCATGGGGTTAGTATAGTTAAGGAACCACGCGTCGGGGCAAACCTCTTCCATATCGTCAGCAAAGGCTTTCATTACGGGGATAGTACGAAGTGCACGCATAATACCGCCGATACCCATTGTGTCTGCGATAGTCTGACGAAGACCATATTTCTTAGGAATTTCAAAGTCTGTTACTGTGCAGGGCTCGTAGCCGCCAACCTGAATAGCATTGACAACGAATGATGCACCTCTGAGAGCGTCTTTTCTCTGCTCTTCACCGAGGTATGTAGTAATTTTTGCTTTGCCATCGTTGATGTTTCTGTTGATAGCTGAGAGGATGATTTCTGACTCCTTGAGTCTTTGCTCGTCGATATCGTAAAGTGCGAATTCGCTTTCGCAAAGTGCGGGTGTACACATACAGTCACCGATAACGTTTCTTGCGAAAATAGTGCTTCCTGCACCCATAAATGTAATCTTCATATTATTTATCCTTTCTTTAAACAAACCATTCAGTTTACACCTTAATAAGTTTGGTATTAATATAAAGATAACATATCAGGACATAAAATACAATACAGAGATGTAAAATTGTAAAGGATTTATTTTCGATATATAAAAAAGAACGCAGGTTTTTCCCGCGTTCCTATATTGTTATACGTTTCAGCACTCCGACAATTGTTTTTACCTTCTGAACACTCTGAAGAGTGGCAGACACGCGCCGAAGAAAGTCTTGTAGCTTTCGCAGTAATCTGCGCTTTTCTTATTTCGCTTACAGCCACCAGCGCGACACAAGTGATAAAACTGGCACTTTTTACATTTCTCAGGCACTGCTATACTATCCTTGATAAACTCGAAAGCCTTTTTGCTTTTCGCCATCTCTTCAAGTGTCATATCACTTAAATTACCAAGGCACCATTCATCGGTACAATAGAAGTCGCAGGGATAAACATTACCGTTACCCTCAACTACAAACTGATGAGTACAGTGCCCCATAAGTCCGCACTGCTCCGCCTTTTCACCGAGATACATTCTCACCCAGTTATCAAACTGACGGATGCTTATATAATTTCCTCTTGCAAAATCCTTGACATAGAGATTGAATATACGGATAAGAAAATCACTGTACTGCTTCGGTGTCATATAAAGTTCACTCTGAGTATCATCGTCCATAGGTCTGAGACATGGTATAAACTGCAGATAGCCATATCCCTGTGAACGGAAATATTTATAAATTCTCTCTGCATTTTCGGCACAGTAGCCCGTCAGCACCGTTAAGATATTGAACTCAGTCTTATGCTTTTTCAGCTTGTTGGCGGCGGTAATAATCTTATAGTAAGCATTCTGTCCATTCGCGTCCACACGGAATTTGTTGCCCTCATAGTCACCGTCAAGGCTCAGACCCACAAGAAATTTATTTTCTGTGAAAAACCTCGCCCACTCATCATTTATAAGGGTACCGTTAGTCTGAATTGAATAGAAAATCTCACTGTCTTTTGTGTTGAGCTCCTTTACCTTTTCAGTGAAGAATTTAAAGTAGTCCATTCCTGCAAGTAATGGTTCACCCCCCTGAAAGGCAAAGGCAATGCTTGAGCCCTCAGCAAAACTGAGGGCATCTTTTATAAGCTTTTCAGCCGTAGCTTCGTTCATCTTGCCGAGGGAGAAAACCTCTCTGTTGGCGGCAACATCGCAGTAAAAGCAGTATTTACAGCGAAGATTGCAAAGAGACGAAGCCGGCTTTATCATTATTGAAAGCGGCGGCATTACTCAATAATACCTCTTCTGTTGTCTTTGAAGGCTTTCTGGATACCCTTGAGCTCTTCGTTCATCTTAGCTGAGATTTCGGGGTAAACTGTGGTACGGTTGTAGTTTTCCTGATAGTCGTCAGTAAGGATGTGGAGCCAGTTTTTACGGCTCTTATCAAAGAAAGCTGAGTTATCGTTGGGAGCCTTATCAAAGTATTTCAGAGTCAGATATTCGCTGTCGAGAATCTCATAGTCGTAGTCGGGATACATATCCTTTACAGTCTGTGAGGGTACTGTATACTGAATTGCCTTGATATCCTCTCTCTTCATATGGAGAATGGGATGCTCTTCGGTATGTACAACACTGTCGTCCTTGATAACGGGTACAAATGATACACCGTCGATTTCACGGTCTGAAGGCATAACATTGTTTTCACCGCCATTGGTGATACCGCAAAGTTCGATAAGTGTGGGGAAGAAGTCAACGAAGGTTGCACTGTTGCTTCTTGTTTCACCTGCGTTAAAGAGACCTCCATTGTTGTCCCATCTGATCATAAAGGGTACTTTCTGACCGCCCTCATAAGGCAGATACTTGGCACCGCGAAGGTCAGCTGTGCTACCCTCGAGAGCAGGGCCGTTGTCACTTGAGAAGATGATGATTGTGTCTTCAAGTACACCAAGCTCTTCCATTGTATTAAAGAGTTCGCCGAGATATGTATCAAATTCTGTGATACAGTCAACATATGTACCCATACCGCTTACGCCGTCATAGTCGTCGCCTGCAAATACGGGGCCGTGAGGCCAGGGAGTTGCATAATATGCGAAGAAAGGCTCATCTGAATTTGTAACTGTATCTGTAATCCACTGTGTAATTTCGCCGTGAATCCACTCGGTGAGCTTGCTCTGGTCTTTCTTGCCGTTTTCATCCTTCATTTCGTCTACGCCGTGTACGATAGTGTATTCACCGTTTTCTTCACTTACGTGATAGAAAGGCTTCATATCGTTAACATGATGTGAGCCGTAGAAATAGTCGAAGCCCTGATTTGTTGGAAGATACTCACCGTAGTCACCAAGATGCCATTTACCGAATGCACCTGTAGTATATCCTGCCTGCTGGAATACTTCTGCGATAGTGATTTCATCACCAAGCATACCGTCAACGTTGTTACCCATTTCAAATGAGTTGTAAACTCTTGTCTGTGCAAAGGGGCTGAAGGTTGAAACTGTGGGATAGATTACGTTATCTGCATAACCTCTGTAGGGGTAACGGCCTGTGAGAGCTGCAAAACGAGCAGGTGAGCAAACTGAATAGCTTGAGTAGAAGTTTTCGAAGTTAAGACCATTTTCACCGATTGAGTCCATATTGGGTGTTTCGTAGATAGCGCCGTTGAGTGATGTATCGCCGTAGCCCATATCGTCCATCATAATTACAAGCACGTTGGGCTTACCCTGAGTATTTTTATCAACACCGTCAAGATAGTCGTCGTGACCATCCCAGAGTCTGTCTGTAACAGGCTTTGTGCGAAGATTGCCTGTAAGCACGGCAAGCACTGATGAAGCCATAAGAAGTACGCTGAGCACTGTGGAAAGAGCACCCTTAGCGCAGGACTTCATACCCTTTTTCTTTGCCACAAAAACAAGAGCAAGAAGTGACGCAATTGCAGGAAGACCTAAAAGGAAGTTTCCTGCAAGTCTTGTAAGGATACTGCCCTCTCCTGCGAAAAGAGGATTTTCCGCACTTGACCAACCTGCAAGACCTGAGCAGAAAGCACCGAAGCCTGCATCTGCGCCCCAGATAACGTGAAAAAGATAAAGTCCGACAAATGAAAAGGCATAGCCTAAAATCATCGGCAGATATACTTTTTTCTTAATGATGAGTGAGAGAAGAATCACAGCAGACATAATGCAGCAGTAAAGAAGACTCACAAGACCGATGAGATTCTGTCTTGTGGCAAGCTGTGCTACCATAATTCCGAGACCTATAACCATAAGGATTACAGGAAATACTTTTTTTGATTTGTCGAGAGAAAATTTATTTTCCATAATTTTCATTCCTTTCTCCGTAATAAAATTATTATAACTTAAACGAACCTTATAGTCAAGTCAATATCATATACCTCTGTACATTTCCGATGTTTTATGATATTATATCCTCAGCAACACTAAAGAGGTGTAATATGTTTATTATAAACGAAGATATACTTGCTCTCAGCGGCAAAATCAAAAAATTGGCCTTCAGCGACCGTAAGGATAAAACCTTTGAATATGCAAAAATAACTGCCCGACCCTTTGCGACCAAACAGGGTATCAAATGGCAGCTTGAAAAGCATAAGAATAATCAGGTTTTTCACGAAAACTTAAGCGAAAAGGATTTTCTTGCCTGGTGCGAAAGCACAGGCAAGAGTGCGTTCAAACAAGCTTGTCTCACTACCGAGGGCACTACTGTGCAGTATACTATTTTTCCCGACAAGACCAAACGCAAGGTTACGGGCAATGACATCAAAAAAGTCGAACCTGCAAAGCACAACAAGGAGAAAAACTATATCCTGCCTCAGGGTCAGAATATTCCTGCCCTTGTGGATTTAGGTGTTTTCGGCAAGGACTTTATGGTTGTTGCAAGCAAGTATGACAAATATAAGCAGATTAACCGCTTTATCGAAATCATCGATGACAGCTTTTCTAAAATGAACAAGGATGAGGTGACTATCCTTGACTTCGGTTGCGGTAAATCTTATCTGACCTTTATTGTTTACTACTACTTCACCGAAATCAAAAAGGTAAAGGCGAAGGTTTTGGGTTTTGACCTTAAAGAGGATGTAGTTAAAAACTGCAACGAAATCGCTGAAAAATACGGTTATGATAACCTCAAGTTTTATGTTAACGATGTTACCAAAGGCGAGGTATATAAAGACAACGTCGATATGGTCATCACACTTCACGCCTGCGATATTGCAACTGACTTTGCTCTCTATCACGCCATAAGCCACGATGTAAAGCATATTTTCTCCGTACCCTGCTGTCAGCACGAGGTCTGTTCCTCAATCAAAAAGGGTGGTGACTTCGACCTGCTTCTCAGCCACGGTCTTATCAAAGAACGTTTTTCTTCACTTCTTACGGATAGCATAAGAGCAGAAATCCTCAAAAAGTGCGGATATGAGGTTGATATTGTCGAGTTTGTTGACTTCGCTCACTCGCCTAAAAATCTTATGCTTCGCTGTAAGCTAAAAAAGAAAGCTTCACCAGATTTAAGTGAGGTAGAAAAACTTATGGCAACCTACAGCTTCAAACAGAAATTATATGACCTTGTGAAAACAGGAGGGCCTATAAATGATTAATCTTATTAAAAGAAACACTCCAGCCATTGCTGATTGCATCATCCTCGAAACTACCGATAGGATGAACGGCAAAAACTATTACGAAATCAGTGCCAAAGACGGCAGAGTACTCATTAAAGGTGACTGCAAAATCAGTCAGGCTATGGGTTATTATGCTTATCTGAAAAAATATTGCAGAGTAAACTATGCTCACTGCGGCAACACTGAGCTTAATGTTACTGAGGCTCCCCTGCCAACTGAAACAACCTTGCATATAATCGATCAAGAAAAAAGAGCTTATCTCAACTACTGCACACTTTCTTATTCTATGCGCGCGTGGCAGTGGGACAAATGGGAAAAAGAAATCGACTTTATGGCTATGAACGGCATCAATATGCCCCTTAGCGTTATCGGCAACGAGGCCACTGTTTTCTATACTCTGCTTGATTTCGGCATCAGCGAGGAAAAGGCTCTTTCATTCATCGCGGGCCCCTCATATTATGCTTGGCAGATGATGACAAACCTCGACTCATTTATGCACATCCCTGACAGAAAATATATCGACAAGCGCCTTGAGCTTGGCAGAAAAATTATCGAGCGTCAGATTGAGCTTGGTATGACACCCATTCAGCAGGGCTTTGCAGGTCACATTCCCGCATTCCTTAAAGAAGTTTTCCCCGATTCGGAGCTTCAGCAGCTCCCCACCTGGTGCGGTTTCCCCGGCACTTGTCAGTTTGATCCTCTCGATAAAAACTTCGCTTTTTTCGGCAGAGCACTTCTCGAAAAGCAAAAGGAGCTCTTCGGTGCGTACCACTACTATGCTTGTGACCCCTTCCACGAAAATGAACCTCCCACAGACGGTGGCGTCTACCTTGCCAATGTGGGCAAGACTGTATCAAAAATGTACAGCGATTTCGACAAGGATGCTATCTGGGTAATGCAGGCCTGGTCACTTCGCGAAGAGATTGTAAAGGCCGTTGATAAGGACAAGCTTCTCATCCTTGACCTTGACGGCAGCAAGAGTGAACTTCACAAAGGCTTCTGGGGTTATAATTTCGTCTGCGGTACTCTTCATAATTTCGGCGACAGAAACTCACTTCACGGCTCGGCAGAATTACTTGCTGAAAATCAGTATGCTGTAAGAAAAGAAAAATATCCCTCAGAAATTGGTACAGGTCTGTTTATGGAGGGCTTCTTCCAGAATCCTCTTTATTATGACCTTGCATTCCACACCATAACTCAGGAAAAGGCAGTTGACCTTGACGCGTGGCTTACAGACTACGCCGAGAGACGTTACGGCAGTGAGGAAGAGTGCCTTAAAGATGCAGTTTTCGCTCTCAGAGACAGCTGCTACAATCCCAGGTGCATCGGCAGAGAGACAAGCTCAATCATTGCCGCAAGACCTTCAACAACACACTATCACACAGCTCCCAATGATAAAGTTGAGCTCAGATATGACAACAAGGTGCTTTTCAGCGCTGTGATAGAGCTTCTTAATGCTGAAAATGCCACCACAGACGGCTATGCTTTTGACATCTGCGACATACTCAGACAGGTGCTTTCAAACAAAGCCAAAGAGGTGTACTTTGCCACAATGGAAAGCTTCCGCTACAACGACAAGGTGGCATTTGAAGATAATTGCTCACTCTTTGAGAAGATACTTCTTGCCCACGACAGAATACTTGCAACAAGAGACGAGCTCAGCTTTGACACTCACATCAAAGAGGCTATGGACAACGCCTGCTGTGACGAGCACAGAGAGCTTTTCAGACAGAACGAGGTTGCTCTTATCACTATCTGGGGTCCCTATGTAAACAACGAGCTTTTCGACTACGCCTGGAAAGAATGGGCAGGTCTTGTTAAAGATTACTATCTTCCCCGTTGGCTTATGTTCTTCAATGAGCTTCGTGCTTCCTTCGGTGAGGATATCAGCCACATTTCAGATACAGAATTCCATCACAACGAAAGAAACGATTATGAGACTACTGAATTCCAGCAGAAGCTCCGTGATTTCGAATATAGCTTTACTTATTCCTATAAGGGTACTCCTCGCAAGGGTGAAGACACAATCGCTGTTGCAAAAGAGCTTGTAGAAGCGTTTAAAGATATAATATAAGCAAAGTTTTGTCAAACTTTTACAAAAGTTTGTGGGTCGTAGGGCAAAGCCCTGCAAAGATAAAAAATATAGCAGAGTGTAGAAATTTTACACTCTGCTTTTTATTATATATACGCCCTCCCGACAGGCTTTTTCGCTCGCCGTTGTTTATTCGCTCGCCTCGGGGCGTCACTTTTGCTGTCGCGCAAAAGTAACCAAAACGCGATGATTACCATTCCTTACGATTTTCTTAAGACTTGTCCAATTCTATTGCCACTCCCCTTTTGGGTTGCTATAATGAAATTGCAATTAACGAAAGGAGAATAAAAAAATGAATAAAAAACACTTATCAAAACCAAAATCCATACTTATCCTCACCCTTATGACCCTGCTTCACTGCATAGCAGTTATCGGTGTCTATCTTCTGGCAGAGGGTGGATTTTCAATCGGTACTATCGGCTTTTCCTACGATGTGCCCGAGTTTGTGTGCTTTATGCCTCTTGCTTTACCGTTTTTAGCCGATATTATCCTCAGATGCACAACAAATATCAAGCCTTATATTACAATCATTTCTGCAGTGCTTGCAGTAGCAATTTGCTTTGCTTTTTACCTGATACACCCTAACGGCAAAGAAGACAGCTATATGTTCTTCGGTGAAAATTATCTTTTTGTGCTCCTCGCCCTCATAAGCCTTGCAGTCAGATGCGTTTACAGTATCCTCGATTTTATCCTCCTCAAACAGCATAAACAGATACTTGTCGGCGTAATCATCGCCTGTGTCGGTATCGGCACTGCGGCTTGCGGTTTTGTTTTGGAGGATGACATAAACAGATACCTCGCCAATAAAAACCTGGGTATTGCCGATAAAACAGGCTCATGGAGTGCAATCAATCAGAATGTTGAACGAGGTGAAAACTGGCAGCAGATAGTCACAGACTCACCCTTTAAACTCGGAGAAAAAACTCCTGTTACGGAAGACGGCTACACCAACAACTACTGCGACCTCGGCACATACCCTCACATCGACGGCTCAACTGTCTGCGTACCAATGGCAGTAGAATTTGCAAGACAGCACTTAGGCTTCCATGATACTACAGCTAATCAGTTTGTACAGTTCTCAACCACACACTATGCCTATGAAAATCTTATGAACCCTACAAGCTCTATGCAGAACTATGTGCATTACGGCTTCGATGCTTATATTGAAATGGGCGGTGTTGATCTTGTAATCGCTACAGAGCCCTCTGATGAAGAAATTGCGCAAGCTGAAAGTCTCGGCATTACACTTAAGAAAACTCCCGTTTGCTATGATGCATTTGTTTTCATCACACACAAGGATAACCCCATTGAAAGTCTCACCGTTGAGCAGATACAGAAAATATACACCGGTGAAATCAAGAACTGGAAAGAAGTCGGTGGTAAAGACGAAAAAATAAGAGCCTTTCAGCGTGAAAAGAACTCAGGCTCTCAGACAGCTATGGAAAATCTCGTTATGGGCGGCAGTGATATGATAGACCCCATTGAGGTTAAAATCATCGTGGGTATGGGTGAGCTTGTTGACACCGTTGCAGAATATGAAAACGAAACCGCAAGTCTCGGCTACACTTACAGATACTACATAGACACTCTTTATAAAAACGATAACATCAAGACTATAGCCGTTAACGGTATTGCCCCCACAGACGAAAACATAAGAAGTGAAAGCTATCCCTTCACTACAAACTATTACGGTGTTATACGTGAGGGTGACGAGGATAAGGTAGGCGGTCAGTTCCTTAATTGGATACTCAGCGATGAAGGTCAGAAATGTGTCGCTCAGGCAGGCTACATCACTATGCGATAATCCCCGTTCTCCCCATTATAAAACCCACCTGAATCCTAAAAAGGAAACAGGTGGGTTGTTTTTTTCTTTATTGCAGGGCTCTGCCCCGCACCCCGTAAGCTTTTGAAAAAGCTTAACCAAAACTTTTGTTATTTCACATACTTCTCAATAAACTCGTCAATCTTTTTCTCGTATTCTTCCTTGCCGTTAACATGAGCCTGTGCATGGTCAGCACCCTCAACAATAAGAATATCCTTCTTCGGTGTAGAACAGTTATCATAGAGAACCTGAGCCATATAAGAGGGCACAAGATTATCTTCTTTGCCGTGTACAAATAACATAGGCACTCTGGCATTCTGTACGCTCTCAACAGGTGAAATATCCTTGAAATCAAAGCCGTGGTTAATTTTATTAGCAAGGTTAACACCCTTTAAAAGACCGAAATCTGGTATTTTAAGAGCATCCATCTTAAATCTGAATAATTCCTCAGGTGTTGTGAATCCACAGTCTGCAATAGTAAATTTAACATTTGCAGGCAGATTGTTTCTGCCACTCATCATACAAACAGTAGCACTGCCCATAGATACGCCGTGAAGAATAATTTTTATATTTTTTCCAAAGTGGTCAGTCATATATTTAAGCCACTTCATACAGTCTTCTCTCTCGTAATAACCAAAGGTGCAGTGAGTACCCTCGCTCTCACCGGAAGCGATATGGTCAGGGAAGAAAATATTAATTCCTCTGCTGAGATAATACTGTGCAAAACCGCAGAACTCTTTCTTTCCGTAACTTCTGTAACCGTGAGCACCGAAAACGTAAATATCAGAAGGTTCCTTAGCCTTCATCAGATAACCTACAAGCCCCTCGCCTCTGTCAGACATAATATAGTGCTTCTCGTAACCGTAATCCTCAACCCATTTGAGGTTGTTTGTCAAAAGCTCACGCAGATGGCTCATATCGCAGCCTGAAAACTTCGCACCGACTTCCTGAGGTAAAACCAGCTTTTTATTGAAAAGCAGCTCGTCAATAAGAGTGCATACCCCGTACCCTGCCGCTGCAGCACCCATAGCACCAAAAATAAGCTTTGTAGATTTCTTCATATTATCATCACCTTTTTATATTGCTTTGATTCATTATACCAAAGCCTGACAAAAGTGTCAATATAATCAAAAGCACGACTTACATCAGATAAATCGTGCTTTATTTTTATTAATATGTCTTATCAGAATAGCTGCATCTGACAACTATTCTCTTTGCACCACCATAGGTACAGGTATAAAGTATAAGGTCGTTTCCGCTGTCCTTGACCTTTTCAACATCTGTAGGCATAAGAAGTTCAACCATATCAACCTTATATTTATGTACCACTGCATCCATATCAGTAAAGGTAACCATATCACCCGGTTTAAGTCGACCGAGATATTTGAAATGAACAATATAATTATGGGCGGCAATAACCAGATTATCCGTCTTTGTGCTGCCATAATATCTGCAGGGTGATATTTTCAATCTGCCATAATCCCACTCGGACATAACAGGCAGGTCAATATTGAGACTCGGAACGGATATATAACCGATATATCCGTATCCGTCAATCTCCTTGATTGTCATTTCTTCGTCAAAGGGATCTGTAACTTCCTCTTTCAGCTCATTTTCAGCTATGTTCAATCGGATTGACTCTATCAGAAGCTCAGCTGTTTCCTGAGCCTTTTTGTTTTCGTGATTATTATAAACAAGAAGAGCCATAGCGAAAGCAATAAACAGAGTGCCGATTGTCATAAGAGTAACCGCTATCTTTTTCTTCATGGCGTTTCCTCATTTTTTTTACCTGAATTAAACATTACCCAGCCTGCACTGAAAAGCAGCATACCCAATATAGAGAAAATAGGCACAGGCCAGTTAAGCTGTCCCGTATCAATAAGCTCTTCCGGTTTTGTTGTACTTTCAGTTGTACCCGTAGGTTTGGTTGTGCCACCGGGCTTAGTTGTAGTCTGAGTTGTTGTGGTATCACCTGGGAATGTAGTATCGTCGGTATTGGTGGTTTCATCAGATGCTGTTGTATCATCAGCACCCGTGGTTGTTTCTTCTTCATACTCATCGTCGGTATTGGTAATAACAACCGTCATCTGAGACGTCACATATGACACGATATATCCGTCAGGTACATCAGTCTCGACCACAGACCAAGAATGATTTTTGTCGAGATTTTCCCATTTGTGATACCAGTTATTTGCTGCGCTGAGAATGACCGAATCGAAAATCGCTCCATCCATAACCAGAGATGCAGTTATACTGTCAGGAGTCTTGCCCGGACTCTTCCAATATTTTTTTACGCTAATATATGTTTTTTCATCTGTTTGACCTTTATCGCTTTCAACTTTAGGTGTAGCGTCAATGTTGTAGACCCACCTGTTCTGTGTATCATCCTTCGTAGGCACCTTGACAACAAACGGAATAGGCTTAAGATAGCCTTCATCTATTCCGACAGGGACTACTAGATAAGCACCCACAGGCAGATTGTCGAAAACCACCCTGCCCATACTGTCAGTTGTTTTTTCTATGTATGAAATCGACTTTATCTGCGCATAGGCTATCAGATGTATCGGTAAATATGCATCTGAAAAATTATTGATATCCATACCATTATCTTTAAAATCATCAGTGTAAATAAACGTGATACTATCATCTGATATATAAGCTGAAGCAATATGATAAACTCTGAAAACCGCACCGCTCACAGGCTCTTTGGTTTCTTTGCTGAGAGTAGTAATGGTAATGCTTCCTCTTATACCGTCAGATACGGCAGAGGCAGCAAAAATAAGCTGAGAAATGCATATGGCAAATATAATTATCATTGCAAAAGCCTTTTTAGCTGTATTGTTTTTCATATGCATTCACTCCTTCATTTAATTTATTTATCATTATCTTTTTTCTTAGACTTCGCTTTCTTTTTATCAGGATTTCTGCTCTTGATAATAAGCATAATAAGAAGCAGACCTAACATAGGTGCCGCAACGGCAGGGGTTACAATAAGAGGATCAACCTGATAAGCCTCAGTTATAACATTGATTACTCTGTCAGGCTCGATATTTTCAATACGTGTGCCACGCACAAGCATTCTGTGAGTATTGATACCGTAGGGGGTACAGGTAACAAGTGTGCAATAATCCTCACCGTGTACAATATTAAGGTCATCGGTTTCGTGAGGAAGAACAATATGAATCTGATCAACCTGATATGTTATTGTTCTGTCGAGAATTCTGATTGTGAAAACATCACCGACTTCCACCTTGTCAAGATTGGTGAAAAGCTTAGCTGAGGGCAGACCTCTGTGAGCAGACAGCACTGAATGTGTACTTTCTCCGCCAACAGGCAGACTTGAGCCCTCAACGTGACCGACAGCAGAGTTGAGCACCTTGTCGCTGGTACCGTGATAAATAGGCAGCTGTACCTTGATTTTTTCGATGGTGATATATCCCATCATTCCGTCACCGTTGATATCAAGAGTGTCATAATACTCATCAGCGATATTTTTGTGATTGAGGAACGGGAAGGACATATTTCTGATTTTCTTATTATAGGAATCCGCTTTGGAAAAATATTCAGAATAGTCCTCTGGCGTAAGATCCACAATCAAATCATCGTAATTTACAATTGCCTGCGACTGTCTCTTCTCGTTCCAAAAATCACTTATGGTAGGATAGAGAAGAACGCAAAGTCCCACGAAAAATATAGCCACAAGTATTATAGTAGAAGCGTTACCACTTTTTTTCTTTTGTGCGGTTTTGTTATCTTTCATATTAAATCTCGCTTAATTTAAAATTCTCAACGTCATCACTGAAGCACATTCAGAAACAACGGTCAGAATTTTACGGGTATCACCCTGCCGACATAACGCCGGCAGGGAATTATATTATTGTCCGTCAGCTCTTAACTGTGGAATCAGGATTCTGAGTCAGTGGGTTCGTTATCTTCAGACTCGGAACCGTCTGATTCTTTATCCCTTCAAGCGAATGTAGCCATTCTCTTCTTTGAAACAAGAAGGATGAATGCTGCAGCCATAAGAAGACCACCAACTACATAGAAGATAGTTGTACCGATACCACCTGTTTCGGGAAGGAGTGTACCGCTGTTGTTTTCTACTGTGCCCTGGAGTGTACCATCAGCTTCTACAGCAATTTTAGCATTTGATGATGACCATGTAGCTTTATCTGTGGGAGCAGTTACTTCGTCAAGCACCTCGCAGCCGATTGTGAACTCGATATCAGCAGCCTTGTTGTAACCTGCGGGAACAGTTGTTTCTTCAAGTGTGTATGTGCCTGCTGCAAGACCTGTCCATACGAATGTTGTAAGATCTTCACCTTTGATTTCATCGCCGATAGCTACCTTAGCATCGCCTGTACCCTTGTAAAGAGTAAAGCCTGCGCCCTTAAGTGCATCACCTTCAGCGTCAACCTTATCGATTGTAAGCTCTGTTGTATAAGTAATAACGTAATCCTTATTTGTTTCCTGAGCATTACCATATGTAAGGTAGATTTCGTTGGGGTTACCTGTTGAACCGATAACTGCTTCATCATTAAGAGTAGCTGAGTATGTTACAACGATTGTTTCACCTTCTGAGAGCTGATTTTCTTCGTAAGCGGGTGTTAAATCAATTTCAAATGTGCAATCATTTTCACAAGTTGTACCGGGAACTGAAAGAACATAATCAGTATTTGCTACAAGAGTGTAATTGTCTGAAGTATTTTTTACAACAACAGAAGTTGCATCAAAATCAAGACCTGCAGAGAATGTATCGTGGATAACATAGTTTACAGTACCCTTACCTGCTGTAACTGTTGCCTGGTAGTTAACTGTATCGCCGATAGCTACATTGTTAGCATCAACGAGTCCTGTGCCTTCAACGATTTTCTTTACGATTGTAGGCTGACCGTTCTTGTCAGTTACGCTTGCAGTAGGTTTAGTTGTTGTGATTGAACAAAGTGTACCGAGTGATGTGTCAACAAGGTAGTAACCAAGAGTAAGGTTGCTGATAGTTGCAGTATTGCCATTTGCCACAGCTGTACCATCTATAGCAATGCTCTTTTCCTTAGCATAAGCAAAAGCAGCTTCAGCAAAAGCCTTTATTTCGTCTGAATCGTTTTCATCTGATGCTTTCCATTCAACATAGCCGAGATCATTGATTACGAAATACTTATCAATGCCGTTTACCTTATCAAAACCGGCCCATTTTTCACTGAGCTTGTATGAATAGGTTCCGTCGGTAGTGTTGTAGCTTTCAAGGTCAAAAATACGATATGCATCATAAGTTTCGCCATTGATAGCGTTTGTGATTGTGATTGTGCCTGTTTCGGCTGCGAGTGCGATTGTTCCCATTGAGAGAACGAGTGTGAGTGCTACTAAAACTGCAAATAATTTCTTCATAAAAATTTACTTCCTTTCTTTTTTAAATTTGCAATTTTTTTACTGTGTTTGTGCATTCTCCGTCTTTTTCGTTCGGGAGATTATGTCAACCTCCTTTCGCGTTTTCGACGAATTGTGCTATACAATATCGGAAATGCCATTAAAGCAAAACCGACAATTGTCAAAGGTAATGTGCCCGTACCGCCCGTTTCGGGGAATACAAAGCCATAAGTGTAGTTTTCTACAGCTATAATTGTTGTTACGGTCTGAATTATACCATCAGGGTCGGGTTCATAGAAATAGAAATATACAGGTTTCTGAAGCGGCACATAGCCGTCAGGCGGTGAAACCTCAACCAAAGCATAGGGGCCGCCTATTGTCAGGTACTGAGTTTCGATATTGACAGAACCGTCAGCGCCTGTTGTATATGAACCGATATAGCTAAGAGTTTTTCCGCTGTCTGAAACCATAGTCCAATCAGCACCGTCAGGCAAGGTTGCTTCGTCGTTACCCATAGGTCCGTACAAATGGAATTGTACATCACTCAGGCGTTCATCTGTATCGCCGTCTTGCTTGATAAGAGTTATTTCGTGCATCGAACCCGAAGCACCACCACTGTGTTGCTCAACCCTGAAGGTTGCATCAATGATATCTGTCACAGACGCCTTACCGTCAACCTTAACGGCATTGCTTACAGAAACGTGACCGCTTTTGGTAATAAGGGTGGTATAGTCGATTCTTATATGCAGACTGTCCGGAAGAACAAACGTAAGCTTGTTGCTTGTCTGATCATATGTAACAGTATAACTGTAACGACTTTCTGCGCTGTCAAAATCTATCCATTGACCCGTTTGCTTGTCTTCATAAAAAAGCTTGATTGTGTTCCAATAAACCGAAAGATTGTCTGTCATTGTATCTTCGATTGTAATGGTATCGGAGCCTTTAAGAATATCAAGAGCATTACGGTTGACATGAATATCAAACATAAGCTTGTTGTCTTTTTGTACTGCGTGCTTATCAAGCAGACCCGTTTTTATTTCAACCGTATCTGTTACAGGACCTGATGTCTTATCGCCATCCCACTTGAGCTCAGCAGTGTTATCAAGCTCATATTTATTCTCTTCCGTAGAGTAGAGATATTCGTCCTTAAGCTTAAGCTGATAGGTAAAGACATGTTTGCCGCCTGCAATCTCGTTGCAGTATACCTGATAGGTTTTCATCCAATCCCTTAACCAGGACAACATATTAGATTCTAACGTCTCATTAGTTTTTGAATATTTAAAATCAGTAGCATTTACATTTATAGTGTTACCCGATATATCACCTTCAAAAACATATGTATTAAACCATAAGCCTTCATTCCATGGACTGTAACAGTCAACAGAAAGTGAGCCTTTGACATACTCTAATTTTTCATCGAATGTATCGGTAAAAATAATCGAGTTTGCCGACTTGAGATATCCTAAGGGACCCTCTGAGCCCGGGATTGAATTATAAAATGTAACTGTATAATCAACAGTTCCGTCGTCGTTTACCGTCGACTTCTTTGTGATCATAGGTGAATATTTATAGGTTGCTGCGCCTACTGCCTGAATTACATCCGTGTAATTAAAATAGGCCGCATTGGAAAGTGTATTATTTTCAAGAAGTACATCTTCAAGGGTTTTATCTCCCTGAAGCTCACCGGTCCATTCGACACCCGTTTTTGAATCAAAGGGAAGCTTATACGAAACTGTCAGCTTCGAATCTTCGTCGAGTATCCATTTGGATGAAACCGAATCAGCACTTGAAGTGTTGAAGAAAATATTAAAGCTATGATACTGATTGCCTTCTGCAGGATAAACAAGAATGTATGTGTTTTCAGTCGGTCCGCCGGGGACATAAGGCGTAAATGTAATTACGCGTCCACTATCTGTAACAGCCGTTACAACTGAATCTTCCGGCAGATTTTCAACATAAAGATAGCCTTCATTGTTTCCTTTATATCCCCAAACAGCTGCCTGGTCAGTAAGTAAAAATCCGCCCCAATCCTTTATAACACCGGGGACATCAACATCAATGGTGAAATAAACATATTCACCGTCGTCACCTCGGGCAGATTTAAAAATATTAGGAACAAATCCGACAACATCGGCTGTTCCACCCGCTGTTTCTTCTTTGCCGTTAATCGTCGCTTTAACCTCATTGTTGTAACTTTGAGTATCGCCTGAACCAAGCTCCTCATATGTTGTGTAATATATAATATCAAACTGATAACCGTCAGGCAGTGCGAATTCCATTGTGTTGCCGTTTACAGTAATGTCATCCCAGCTGATATATATATCAGCAAGTCTGTTTCCCCACTCGTCGTAATGCTTAACTGTTATAGGCTGACCCTGATAATAAGCGAGACCCTCTCCGAGAGTATCTATAATAACTGTTCCCTGAAGATTGTGGTTGTCTTTCTTAATGACAACCTCCCACTCAATTACAGGAATCTGCTTGCCGTTTGCATCTTCAAGCACCGTCTGGCGACCTTCTTTTTCCATTTTTTCAAGCTCAACTCTGATCCAATCTTCAGCCCAGACATAAATGTTTTCGCCTTTTGAGTTTTTACCGTTTGTGTCCAGACCGTTCCACATATCAACGGTTTCGTTTCCAAGCAATTCATCATATATTTGTGTCTTATAAGTAATCAGGAAACCTTCACCGGCAGAGAAATCAGGAAACTCTGATATACTGAAGCCTTCATTTGCACCGCTGTTGTGTTTGGGGTGATTACTTACCACCGGTTGAGGATCAAGTATATTTCCCTCAAGGTCTGTGACGACAATAGTATCTCTGAGAGCATAGTGATTTTCCCAGATCTGGTCATCGATAACTAAATCTTTTACAACACCGTGAGTAGCTTCAACTCTTATGGTATAATCCATAGTATGATTGTCTTCGTCATACTCTCCGTGAGTCTTTTTAACAGTCATTCCGGCGCCGCCATCAAGGTTGAGATTAACCTTGATTTCGTCATTAAAAACAACCTCTGTTGATGTGCCTGATTGGGTATCACCGACCGTTGCATTGAATTCAATAACGAAGTCAACATTTGAATATTTAGATCCGAAGCACTCACCTGTAACGGGATCGTCTTTGAAAATAACTGTAAGCAATCCGTTTTCATCGATAAAATATTCGCCTACATCTTCAATTGTGCCATCTTCAGTTTTTGCAGTAATGGGATGCGAAGTTTCGAAGGGCTCACAATGAATGTTTGCGGGAATCTGATAATGAAGCTCATGATTTTCATCGTGTCTGAACTGTATCCATTCATCACCCGTGTTATCCTCGGCAAACTCCATTGAAATAACATATGTCTGTCCGATATATATTGTTGAGTTTTCGTCTATTATTTCGCCCTCAAGGGTTTTGAAACTAACCCCCTTAACTACAGTTGTAAGATCGTTGATATAAGTGATGTTGGCCTTCGGAGCTGCTGACATCATCATTAACGGGCCCTTGGGCTGTGTTGTTTCTTCAGTTTCGGTTGTCTGCTGTGTTACTTCAGTTTCCTTATTGAGCTCGTGCTCCATATCCTTTGCAAAGCTGAGCTGACCTGTAGTACCGTAGCCCATAACATTTTCTGAAACATCAATACTTACGGTTTCAACCTTGTTATTGCTGTCACCTATAATAACAACATGGCTCGTTTCGCCGGGAGCTATTATGATCGCGACAGAATCCGCAACTGCGTCTTTATCGTTATCAAAAAAAACTATATCGCCTCTAACAGGAGTGTATTCATCATCTGCGGAATAGACATTTCTGTTTTGCCAGGCTTGTCTGAGAGACTCGGCACCTGAAGCCTTAAGCTCTGAATCGTTATTTATATTTGAATAGTGCAGACAGAAGGATACGAACATCGTATTCCATTTTCCGTAAGGGTTGCCATACCACTCACCGTAACGGGTATATCCGTTTTTATTTCCGTCGTTGTCATATTCAAAATTATTACTGCTTTCCTCGTAGTCAAGCTGAGACATAGCAATAGCTATAAGGTTTTCAGCAATATCGTTTGTTATTTCAACATTTTCAATTGTAGCCAGCCAATCGCTGACAGTTTCAGTATCAGCTGTTTTATCAGGGAAGCAATCCTGAGTATGTGTATGCTCCATATATGTGCAGACTAGTGTTTTTTTGTAGCATTCATCAGAATGACTATGGGACTCTTCCGAAGTCGTAGCGATTGTTGTTTCCTCTTCAGTGTTCTCCTGTTCAGATAAAATTTCCTCACTCGGCAGAGTACCGGAAAGAGTCTCTTCCTCTTCAGCTGTGGTCGTTGTCTCATCACTATAACCGCATATAAGCTCAGAAATGTAACATTCCTCGATGTGCATATGCTCATCAATACCGCAGAAGGCTTCGCCTGTAACAGTAATTCCGATAAGCTTAAGCCACCAGAAAACTATTATTGCTACTACAAAAGCAAGCAGTAAAAAAGCTGTGGCAAGTTTTTTGTTGTCAGTTCTGAATTTTTTATGCTTACCGAGGTAATCATTATTAACTACGTTCAACCTGCCACCTCCTTAATACATTTTGCTAAAAAATCAGTCAACCAGACTGATACTGTCAAATGGCCATATTCTGAAAAATATTTTACCTACGATATAATCCTCACTTACAAGCCCGATAACACTACTTCGGCTGTCGATTGATGTGGAACGGTGGTCACCTAAAACAAAGTAGTGATTATCTGTAACGTAACAAGGAAACGTTATATCGCATTCGCCCAAAGCTTTATCTGTTATATACGGCTCTGATAGCAGTTCATTATTCAAATAAACATTTCCGTTTTCATCAATATTAACCCTGTCACCGGGCAATCCTACAACACGCTTAATAAGCAGCTTATTCTGGTATGAGAAGCAACATAGCTCTCCTCTTTTAAGATTGGTAGTTTTTAAAAGTACAACTATCTCTTCGTCATTAAGTGTCGGCTCCATACTACTGCCTGAAATTTGCAGAACAGGTAGAGCAAGAGTAGCAATAAGCACAGCAACTGCTGCAACAACAATTAGTGAATACATTGTACTTCTGAGCACCTGTTTGTATTTGCGGTTGTACTTTTCCCTGAGAATTTCAGCTTCTATTTGTTCAGCTGTAGGAATCGACCTGAGTTTTTTTGATTTATTCCTCACCATTGGTGGTATCGCTCCTGTGAATGAGTATCAGTTTGATTTTTTTCGTTCAAATATGCTTTTTATACGAGCCCTTACATCGTTTTCAATATCAGCAGGAAACACACTGAGACTGTCATCATTTTTAGCAAAGAAGCGAAGCATACGTTTATATATTTCTACATCTGACAGAATATCGGACTTTACACCGCTTTTACGGTTTTCAATACTACTGTCCTTTTTATAACCTTCACCCGATGAAACACCTGCACTTGATGAAGTTTTCAAGGTATCCGTGAGACTGTTTGCATAT
>JAZQUF010000140.1:0-6794 GCA_045631165.1 Acutalibacteraceae bacterium | reverse complement strand
CAGGACTTTATGATGTTGATGCCAATGGTGCAATTATCAACGGAACTTATCACGAAATCCCACGCGAAGAGGTCGGATACAGCTTCTGGAGGGTTTTTGTCGCTCCTGTTGAGTCATTCATCTATGCAACCTCAGATGCGATGACAGGCGTGCTTATAATTTTTGTTATTGTTCTTATCGGTGGTACATTCCTTATCCTTGATAAAAGCGGTGTATTGAAATATCTGATGACCGTAATAACAAATAAATTTTCAAGAAAAAAATATGCTCTTCTTTCCATAATGATACTCGCTTGTATGGCGTTAAGCTCCTTTGCAGGTATTCTTGAGGAATCTGTCACCCTTGTTCCCCTTGCGGTTGCTATTTCGATTTCTCTTGGTTGGGACTCGCTTGTTGGTCTCGGTATCAGTCTATTATCTATTGCATTCGGTTATTCGGCTGCCACCTTCAATCCGTTTAATGTCGGTATTGTGCAGTCAATGGCAGATATACCTATGTTCTCAGGTGTGCTTTTCAGAATATTCGTTTTCTTTGCAGTTTATGTTGTGCTTGCAGGATTTTTCATTTCCTATGCAAAAAAGATTGAAAAGAACCCTGAAAAATCAATTTTTTATGAGAATGATCTGAAACTTAAAGAAAGACTTCTCAATGAAAACGAAACGAAAAAAGCTCTTGCTAATCCGAATTTACCTAAGGCATCTCGAACTTTCGGCTATGCAATGCTGTCAGTGCTGATAATTACTGTTTGCTGTCTTGTTGCAAACATCTTTATCGATAATGCAACAATTTCAGATATCATCGGTTATATGCCTCTTGCTTCAATGGCTATTTTATTTACCGTAGGAGGCCTCAGAGCAGGCTATATCTCAGGAATCAGAGGCAAAGCTCTCCTCAGTGGCTTTGCAACCGGTGCAAAAACTATCCTTCCTGTTGCTCCGGTTATTATATTTATCATCAGTGTTACATATATACTGAAGTCCGGTAAAATTATTGATACACTTTTATACTGGGTTTACAATGCAATTCAGAATGTTAATCCCTACGCTTCCATTCTCATAATTTTCGGTGTAATCTGTATCTTCGAATTCTTTATCGGCAGTGGTTCAGCAAAAGCGTTTCTTCTTATGCCGATTCTTCTTCCTCTCGTCGATATGATAGGTATAGGCAGACAAAACCTCATAGTTGCCTTTTGCATAAGCGACGGCTTCTGCAATGTGCTTTTCCCGACAAACGGTATTCTGATGATTGCTCTCGGAATGATAAATGTATCCTATATCAAGTATATCAAAGCTACCTGGAAGCTTTTCGCTTTAGAGTTTTTAGTTGCTGCGGGTATTATGCTTTTAGGTACAGCAATCGGATATTAATAAATTAATTTAAATAATTTAAAAGAGATATCTCACTTTAAAGGTAAGATATCTCTTTTTTGTATCATAATGTTTATCTTATAAGATAAACTCTGGTTTCAAACGGCTTTGTCATAAAACCGTTTCGTATTACTTTATTATCACTGTAATTACTGAGAACAAGCTCGGCATCAGCTATACAGAAACTCTCAGGCGCTCTGAAAGCCATTTCATTTTCAGAGAATGAGCAGACAACCAGCATTTTCTGACCTTCAAATCTTCTGATATATGCAAATAACTTTGCAGGTGTTTTAAGCATTTCAAAATCGCCGTATTTGACAATGTCGTTTTCCTTTCGGAATCTGAGAAGCTTTTTGTAATAATTGAGAATTGAATCGGGATTGCTTTCTTCGGCCTTAACATTGATTTCGGTATAGTTGGGATTAATCTCAAACCAAGGCTTTTCTGCCTCTGTAAAGCCGGCATTAGCGCCGTCTGTCCATTGCATAGGTGTTCTTGCATTATCCCTTGAAGCATACATACAAAACTTCATTGTAATGCTTTCAGGTATATGAAGCTTCTTGAACATTGCATAATTATTAAATGAAGAAACATCCTTATATCTGTCAATGGTGGGTATTCCGGGATTTGTCATACCGATTTCCTGACCCTGATAAATAAAAGGTGTGCCGCTTTGACAAATATACATAGTAGCAAGCATTTTACCGCTTTCTGTGCGATACTTTTCACTGCCATATCGCGATATGATTCTTGGCTGATCATGATTTTCTATGTAATTTGCATTCCATGCTATGCCGTGAAGTGATTTCTGCCAATTATTATAAACCTTTTTCAGTTTACCTGATCTGAAGGGAGTAACAATCCAATTGGTAATGATATTGTCGCATCCCATATGCTCAAAATGGAACATCATATTAAGCAATTGACCGTCACCTTCACGTATAAATTCCAGCGCCTTTTTAGGTGTCATCATCGGTGCTTCACCTACAGTAAAACAGTCATATTCGTCGTAAACATCCTTGAATTCTCTGAGGAATTTTTTAAGGTTGGGCCCGTTCATATAATGTTCAATACCTGTTGCCGTAGGCATAGGAAAGCCATTGGGTAAACCAGGCTTTTTAGAAATAAAGGTTATTACATCCTCGCGGAATCCGTCAACACCCATATCAAGCCAGAAACGGATGATATCCTTGACTTCCTGTCTGACTTTAGGATTATCCATATTAAGATCCGGCTGACCTTTTGCAAATACATGAAGGTAATATTTGTCTATTTCTTTACAGTACTCCCAGGCTTTGCCTTGAAATGTAGACAGCCAATTATTGGGCTCCTTGCCGGGTTTCCTTCCTTTCCGCCAGATGTAATAATCGTGATAGGGATTGTCCTCCCCTTTTTTACTTTCCTTGAACCATTCATGCTCATCTGAGGTATGGTTAACTACAAGGTCCATAATTACCTTTAAACCGCGTTTGTGAGCTTCGTCAAGCAAAACCTTAAACTCCTCAAGAGTGCCGTAATCAGCGGAAATATCACGATAATTTGCGATATCATAACCGTAATCTGCATTCGGTGACGGATACAAGGGTGAAAACCATATTGCATCAACTCCAAGATCTTTAATATAGTCGAGCTTTGACAGAATACCTTTAATATCACCGATACCGTCTGCATTACCATCACAAAAGCTTCTTGGCCATATCTGATAAACCGCCATTTCCTTATACCATTTTCGTTCCATATTTACCTCCTGTAAAAAAACAAGGCTGTTTACAATGTTATAAACAGCCTTTGAGAATATTATTTTGTCTTAGCAGCTTTTCTTGCTTCGATTTCTGAAACAAGCTCTCTCTGACGCTTTTCTGTAAGTGTATAGAAGAACATAGGAACAGCACAAGCAAACATACTGATTACACCTGAAAGGATAAGCACGTTCCAGAGTGTGTCAGGACTTGCAACCTGTCCTGTAGCTGCATCGATACCGGCAATGCTCATTGACATAACACCAATGAAGGCACCGACAGCCATACCGATTTTATTGATAAGAGTCTGCATTGCAAAGCAGATACCCTCACCGCGTTCACCTGTTTTCCATTCAAGATAGTCAACAGTATCACCGATCATAGCATAAGTCATAATGTTGTTTACACCCTGAGGAATACCAAGGAGAACAAGACCGATTGCACTGACAATAAGCTTCCAGGGAGCATCATAACCAACGAAATACATAACAGCCATTACTGCGCCGCCGAAGAGATGAACGATAACATATGTCCATTTCTTAGTAAACTTCTTTGTGAGCCAGGGTACAAGCACTGAAGCAACAAGACCACCGGGAATTACAAGCATAGTAATAAGACCGTAAAGACCCTCATTCTTAAGAACATACTTAGCGAAATAGAGACCGCCTGTGTATGAGTAAACCATTCTTGCACCGCCGAGAATACCTGACACAACGATGAGAAGAAGTTCTTTGTTCTTGAAGAGAAGCTTTAAGTTGTGGTCGAATGAAGGAACGTTTTCATCAGTTGCTGTGAAACGTTCTTCGGTGTTTTTGAAACCGTATAAGAACATAGGCATAGCTAAAACAACGAATACAACTGCACAGATGAAATATGTCCACTTAAGTGTATCAGCATTAGCCTGAATAGAATCGTTCATAACTGTACCGATAAATGTCTGAGCAGCTTCTTCAACTGTCTTACCCTGATTTGCAACAATGGCTGCAATCTGTTCAGCCTTGTCAACAAGGATTTTGCTCATATCATCGGCTGTATACTTGAACTTTGCTGTAAGACCATTTGTGAGAATGGGTACACCAACTGTTACAATACCTGCACCAAGAGTACAAACAAGACGTGCAACAGTAAGGATATTACCTCTTACAGTTGTATCGTTTGTAAGACAGGTTGAAAGTCCCCAATAAGGTACGTCTGCAACAGTATAAACAACTGACCAGATAACATAAAGAACTGATATTACAACGAATGTCCATGTTGCTTTTGCTTCGAAAACAGGAAGGAAGCAAAGAATTGTACAAACACCAATAGGAAGAGCCATCCATTTAAGATAAGGACGACATTTACCCCATTTTGTACGGGTTTTGTCAACTATAGAACCCATAATAGGATCATTGAAAGCGTCAAATACGCGTGTTGCAAGCATAAGGAAAGCAACTGCGATAGCACCGTTCATTGCACCTACTTTAACGCCGTCAGCGCCAAAAAGAAGAGCGTCTGTTAAAAATACTGTAAGATATGAGCCGATAATTGTACAAATAAAATTCTGACCAAAACCGGCAACACTGTAGGCAATAGCCTCTTTTGGCTGTACGCCCTTGCCGGGTGTTGTGCCAAAAAGTTTGTGAAGTAAAGCTGAAATCTGCATTAAACCTTCTCCTTTGTTTTATGATAATGATTATTCTAACATATTTGACTAAAAAAGGCAAGGTTTTTAACATTTTATATATAATTTAATCAGTAAAAAATACAAGGCGATTTTATAATCGCCTTGTGCATTACAATATTTTCCGTAAATATTGACCTGTGTATGATTTTTCTACTGCAGCTACCTCTTCAGGTGTACCCTGAGCAACAATCATACCGCCACCGTCCCCGCCTTCAGGACCTAAATCAATAATATAGTCAGCGGACTTGATAACATCAAGATTGTGTTCAATAACAACAACACTGTTTCCGTTGTCAACTAACTTCTGAAGAACATTTATCAATCTGTGAACATCAGCAGTGTGTAAGCCTGTTGTAGGTTCGTCAAGAATGTATATTGTCTTGCCTGCAGATGTTTTTGAAAGCTCGGTAGAAAGCTTTACTCTTTGAGCTTCACCGCCTGAAAGAGTTGTTGCCGGCTGTCCTATTTTTACATAACCAAGTCCTACATCATAGAGAGTCTTGAGCTTTTTATATATTTTAGGTATGTTTTCAAAGAAATTCATACCCTCTTCAACTGTCATTTCAAGAACATCATAAATTGATTTACCTTTATATTTGACAGAAAGAGTCTCACTGTTATATCTCATGCCCTTACAAACTTCACAAGGAACATAAATATCAGCAAGAAAATGCATTTCGATTTTAACGATACCGTCACCCTGACAGGCTTCACAACGACCACCCTTAACATTAAAAGAGAATCTGCTTGCTGTAAAACCTTTTGCTTTAGAATCTGTTGTCATTGCAAAAAGCTCACGGATATCACCGAACACACCGGTATATGTTGCAGGGTTAGATCTCGGTGTTCTGCCGATAGGTGACTGATCAATATCGATAACCTTTTCAAGATTCTCAAGACCCTGCATTTTTCTGAATTTACCGGGAATTTTCTTAGAACCGTTCAATTCATTGCTGAGATGCTTAAAAAGCACTTCGTTTATGAGTGATGATTTACCTGAACCCGACACACCTGTAATACACACAAGCTCGCCAAGAGGTATCTCAACGTCGATATTTTTGAGATTGTTCTCTCCTGCACCGAAGATTTTTATGGATTTGCCGTTTCCTTTTCTTCTTTCCTCGGGTACTATAATTTTTTTCTTACCTGAAAGATATTGTCCTGTTATTGAATTGTCACAGTTTTTAATGTCATCAACACTACCGCAACAGACTATTTCACCACCATGAATACCGGCTCCGGGACCAACGTCAACAATATAGTCTGCTTCAAGCATAGTATCCTCGTCGTGTTCTACAACAATCAGTGTATTACCGATATCTCGGAGGTGTTTAAGTGTATTAATTAATTTTTCGTTGTCTCTTTGATGAAGACCGATGCTTGGCTCATCGAGAATATAGAGAACGCCGACAAGAGATGAACCGATTTGTGTTGCAAGACGTATTCTCTGACTTTCACCGCCCGAAAGCGAGCCTGACTGACGTGCAAGAGTAAGATAGTTAAGACCGACACTTTCAAGAAAGCTCAATCTTTCAGTTATTTCCTTAAGAATAATACCGGCTATCATATTTTCGCGTTCTGAAAGCTTCTCAGGCAGGCCTTTAACAAATTTAAGTGCTTCGCTGATAGAAAGTGAGCATACCTGGTGAATATTCATACCGCTGACCGTAACACTAAGAGCTTCTTTTGAAAGTCTTGCTCCACCACATTCCTTACATTCAATAGTAGTCATCATTGTTTCGATTTCACGACGCATAGCATCTGACTGCGATTCATTATAACGTCGTTGCAGATTATTCAATATACCCTCAAAAGCAGTGCTGTATGAGCTGAAACCGAAGTGCTCGGTTGTTCTTTCAACCTTAAGCTTCTCGCCCTTGGTGCCATAAAGCAAAGCATCAATTGATTCATCAGAAAAATCCTCGATAGGAGTATCGAGAGTAAAGCCATATTTTTTACCAAGAGCCTCATAATACATTCCGGCAATACTGCCACCGTCTTTAGCTGACCAGCCCGATGCTT